>JBEKHU010000521.1:0-3538 GCA_050012115.1 Bryobacteraceae bacterium
TGCTGAAATCTCGGGTGATAATCACAGCCTATAATCAACATGGCGGCTCCTATCCCGAGCCTTGGTCTGGTTCAGCGATCACCAATCTACTCGCCTGGAGCCGACCTCGTCATAAAATCACTCAAAGCAATCTCGCCGGATTGGGAACGAGCGGCCGGTGCCTCGACAACATCACTCATCGCCTGGCGCCCGCGCCGATCCTGGGTAACGACCGATGCGGATGACCCATAACCACGCCGCAGCGGCCTCTGGAGAATCGAAAACTGCCGATGCATCGGCGGTCGCGTTTAATAAGTAATTCTTCGTCAGAAAAAGGTAACACCCTTTCCGTCTTCCGGGTTTGGAGCAAGCGCCGCCCGGCCGCGATCGGGCGGCCTTTCCAGCCGTGGAACAGGGGATTCGGCGGGCATCCCAATCGCCCCCAGCGCCGTGGAGTCCTGAGCCCTCTGTCGCGCCTGCCATCCAGGCTTGGCTGCGCCGCCCGACAGATCGCTCCTAACGGCGTCAAACCGCTTGCCGACGCGCGCGGCTCAGAAACCGGGAGCGCGGCCCGGCAATTGGACTTCACGGTTGCCGCCCTTTGCGGAGCCGTGACCGCGAGCGGGCGTGGCGAATGCTCTTTCAGCACCCTGTCGATCCAACCCGCCAGGCCTGCGTCGGGCGGCCGGATCGAGGCCCGCCCCACTGTTTGGTAGGATGTGTTGTTACTCCATGGTCCGGAGGCCTTCTTCTTTCCTGTTTGTGATTCTGTCGATGGCGGTCAGCAGCGCCTGGCTCGCGCCACCGCTGGCGGCGTGGCAGATCGGCGCCGGCGAGAAGGCGCCGGTGATCAACAAGAAGAAGAACAAGAACGAGGAGTTGCCCACCCAGGCCCGCGAGGAGTTGCCGCAACCGCCCCAGGCGCTTGCCGCGGAGGCGACGCGGCTCAGTTTCCTGGCGGCCCCATTGAGCGCCCGCGGCCTGCTCTCGCAGCAGACGCGCGAAGCGCTCAAATCCTTGATTCTCCAGGCCCGGGGCGCGCAATTCATCCGTGTCCGCGCGTTCGTCGCCGGGACCGGCGATTTACGGCGCGTGCCGCAACTGGTGAGCGAGGTTTTTGCCGAGAAGCACCTTGCGTTGCCGGTGGTGACGACGGTGCAGGCCGGGTTGCTGCCGCTCGAAAACGCACAGGTGTTGGTCGAGGCCACGCTGCAGCAGAGCCGCCCGGTGAATCCCGAGGGCGTGCGCTTCGTGACGGCCGAGGGCGTCACGGCCGCGGCGGCTCTCGCCATATTGAAGCAAGCGGGCGAACTGTTGCGGGCGACGTGCTATGTGCCGTCGCTCGAGGGCCGCCCCTTGGTGGAAGGCGTTTCCTTCGTCCAGCCGCAGAAGTTGAGCTCCCGGACCGAGACGACCTGCGAAGGGGTGACAAGAGCGGCGGGCGCGGGCGGCGAGCGCGGCACACTGGTCCTCACGGGAGCACAGATGGCTTTCGGGTACTCGGAAGCGGACGCGCGGCTGGCCTTTGAGCGGCTGGAAAAAACCGTAAAGAGCGCGGGTTCCAGTGTGAAAAACACGGTCGTAATGAACTTTTACCCGCTCAGCCGGCAACTCGGCGAGATGGCGCTGAAGGCGGGCCAGGGGTATCTGGATCCGGCGTACAGCCCGGCGGGCCTGCGCGGGGTGGTTTTCCAGGGGTTGCCGTCGATGGACGGCGCGTTTGCGGTCGAGGTGGTGGCGGCGTCCGGAATTCAGAATTAGCGGCGCCGGCCGCGTTCCGGCGTCAGAATCGGAATGAATAGAGCAGGCAGCTAACGCCGCCCAATCAAACAGAGGTAAACTTCCGATGTCCCAAAAGACGGTTGTCACGTTCGGCGAGGTTATGCTGCGGCTGGCCCCGCCGGGCTTTGAGCGCTTTCTGACGACGCCGCTGCTGGCGGCCACTTTCGGCGGCGGCGAAGCCAACGTGGCGGTCTCGCTGGCGAACTTCGGGCTGAGCGCGCGCTACGTGACGGCGCTGCCGGCGAACAACCCGATCACGGACGCGTTCCTGTACCAGATGCGCGGCTTCGGCGTGGACGTCGGACTGGTAAAGCTGACCAGCGGGCGCTTCGGCGCGTATTTCGTGGAGAGCGGCGCCAACCAGCGGCCATCTAAAGTGACCTACGACCGCACGCACTCGTCGATCGCGCTGGCCAAACCCGGCGATTTCGACTGGGCCGCGATCTTCGACGGCGCGGCGTGGTTCCACGTGACTGGCATCACGCCGGCGCTCACGCAAAGCTGCGCGGACCTGACGCTGGAGGCGGTACAGGCGGCGCGGGCGGCGGGCGTCACGGTCTCAGTGGACCTCAATTACCGCAAGAACCTGTGGAAGTACGGCAAGACGGCTCGGGAGGTAATGTCGGAGGTGGCGCGGCACGTCGATTACGTGGTCGCCAACGAGGAGGATTGCCAGAAGGCGCTGGGGATCGAAGCCGGGGTGGACGTGCACTCTGGTCAACTGGATGCGGCCAAGTACAAGGACCTGGCGGCGCGGGTTCTGGACCAGTATCCGAATGTGAAGCTGATCGCGATTACGCTGCGCGAGAGCTTCTCGGCGTCGCACAACGGCTGGTCGGCGTGCCTGCACGACCGCCAGCAGTTCAACGTCAGCCGACGCTACGATATTACGCACATCGTGGACCGGGTGGGCGGTGGCGACGCCTTCGCGGGCGGGGTGATTTACGGACTGCTGAACCTGGGCACAACGGGCTTTGATTCAAACCAGGACGCGCTGGAGTTCGCCGTGGCGGCGTCGTGCCTGAAGCATTCGATTCCGGGCGACTTCAATCGCTTCTCGCGGGCCGAGGTCGAGGCTCTCCTGAAGGGCGGCGGAAGCGGGCGGGTGCAACGTTAGCCGCCCTCGTGTCGACGAGATCAGCTCCCGCAGCTTAAGGAGTCGAGGCTTGGGCGACCGCGGGCCGGGGGACAGACCAGGGCGCCGGATGCGGGGCGGTGCAACGCTGTGACTGGTACCGCCCGTCTATAATCGAGACTAGAGTTCCAGTTCATGCAATTCGCACGACTTCATATCCTGTTGGCGGCCGGCCTGTTCGGGGTAGGCTGGACGGCGCCAGCAGGCGCCCAGACCCAGACGCCGCCCGCCGGGCAGAGCGCGAATCCAGCTCCGGCGCAAGGCGCGCCCCAGAATCCGGCCGAGGCGGCGCAGAAGACGCCGCCAGCGGCCCCGGTGCGGCCGCCGGGCGCCTTCAACACCTCGGTGAGCGAAGTGATCGTGCCGGTGACGGTGACCGACGACAAGGGCAAATTCGTCACCAACCTCGACCAGCGGGACTTCCAACTGTTCGACAACGGCAAACCGCAAAACATCACCTACTTCACGCGCGAGCGCAACCAGCCGGTGGTCATCGGCTTCCTGGTCGACCTGAGCAACACCAACCGGCTGCAATGGGACAAGTTGCGTGAGGCGATCGAGGCCCTGATCTCGGCCACGCTGGAGCCCGAGACCAAGCCGGACAAGCGCTTCAGCGGTTATCTGATCGGCTACGGCAGCGAA
>JBEKHU010000522.1:0-3535 GCA_050012115.1 Bryobacteraceae bacterium
ATGAACCATGGCCAACGGGCCGACCGTGCGGGCCCATTCGGCTTCGTGCTCCTTGTACCCTGCGGCGGTGGGGTGGAACTCGTGGATTGAGAAATAGGGCACCACCTTGATCGCGTACTTGTGACATGTGGCGATGACGCGGCGCATTTCGGCCATGCCCTGGGCGTCATAGGGCGGCCAGGCGCCGTCGTGCCAGAAGTTTTCGTCGGGCGCGTAGTCGTTGTGCAGGCGGGCGATGTTGACGCCGCTTTCGGCCCAATGCGCGATGTCGGCGTCGGAGGGCCAGGGATGGTTGCCGAAGGAGACGTGGCGCCACTTGCGCTCCGACTTCTCCACGATGCGCGGCAAGCCCAGGTAGTAGCTGAAGGTGTACTCGCCAAGGCGGATGTTAACAGGGCGATGGACGCTCAGAGGCTGGCGAGTGAGCTGAATGCCGTCGCCGCCGAGCGCGGCGCTGTAATGGCCGAGACCACGGAGCCCGGTGAGACCGCGTTCCCACGTCTCAAGGTCGGAGGCGGTGGTGAGGTCGAAGCCTTCGACGTTGCGGCGGAACAGCAGCAGGTAGAGCGGCGTATGGTGTTGGTCGACAAATGCAGCGCCCTCGTCCTGGACCTTGCCGAAGCTGGCGGGAGCCATCTGGCGCTGGTCCGGGTCGTCGGTCGGGCCGATGCGCAGGCCGAATTCGTTGAGGTCGCGCCGCAGAGTGGTGGAGCCGATGGAGACCGACGCGGCCGGCACGTCCCGGGAGAAGACGAGCGTGTGATCGACGCGCACCATGAACGGAGAGATGGTCCACAAGGTGCGGAAGGCAACGGGCCCGGGCTGGCGGCCGACGGCGGCCATACGGCCGGAGAACTCCATCCGCACGAGATTCCCCACAGTGGAGGAGTGGAGCGTCACGGAAGGGGCGTCGCGGTCGGACCAGGCGCCAACCGATGTGACAAGCGGCTGCAGGAGCAGGTTCTGGCCCGAGCCGTGCAGGAAGACGATGGTGTCGAGGACGCCGCCGTTGCGAAGATCGAACTCCAGACGCCAGTACTGGCTCTGGACGACGACCCGGTTACCTTCGTCGGTTTGCATTTGGATCTCGCCGCCGCCCGGCGCGGAGAAGTCGGGAGCGCCGGCGAAGACAGGTGTAGCCAATACCAGGCAGGCGAATGCGATGGAGATAGCGGGAGCACTGATGCGCATGTCAGATTGCCTCAACTACAGGTTGTCATCGGAACTCGGATGTCCTACAGCAATCTACTACGACGCGCGGCGGGACGCATCTTCGTTCGGAAGGCACTTTGTGAGGCGCGCTTTGATGCGCGGATCGGATTCGAGGTTCAGGCGCAGCGGCAGGCGTGAGCGGCGGGTGATTGTATAGACTGGCAACAATGCGCGGAGCGGGCGGAGCGCATCAGGAGTGGCAGTGAACAAGGATAGAGCGATTGGCGCCATCGACGTAGGCGGGACGAAGATCGCGGTGGGCGTGGTGGACGCCGACGGCCGCATCCTGGCGCGCGGCGAAGGCCCGACAGCTCCCGAGGAGGGCTACGCGGCGGCGCTGGAGCGCATCGAGGCGATGCTGCGGCGAGCCTTCGAGGAGAGCGGCCGAAACATCGAAGGCATCGGCATCGGAAGCACGGGGCCGATCGATCCCGAAACAGGCGTCTACGGCGAAGTGGGTACGCTGCCCGGGTGGCAGGGATCGCCGCTGGCGGCGGACCTTGAGCGGGCGTTTGGCGTCCCGGTCAGAGTGGAGAACGATGCGGACGCGGCCGCGCTGGGCGAGGCGGCCTGGGGCGCGGGTCGGGGGCGCAAGAGCCTGCTGTACATCACCGTCAGCACGGGCATCGGCGTGGGTGTCCTGCTCGGCGGGAGAGTGTATCGCGGGGCCGGTGGAGCGCATCCGGAGATCGGGCACCAGGTGGTCGATGCAAGCGGGCCGACGTGCTATTGCCGGGCGAACGGGTGCTGGGAGTCGCTGGCGAGCGGCCCCGCGATGGAGGCCTGGATGGAGGCGTCGATGCGTGCGAAGGGCGCTGCCGCGAGGTCTCCGGCCGAGCCGCTTACGGCGCGACGCATTTGCGAATTGGCGCGGCAAGGCGATGCACTGGCCCGGCAAGCTGTCGAGCGGGGGGCGCACTACCTGGGGCTGGGCCTGGCGAACCTGGTGACGGTGTTTTGTCCCGAGACGATCGCACTCGGCGGCGGCCTGATGCGGAGCGCGGATCTGCTGCTGCCGGGAGCGCTCGGCGTGGTGAGGGAGATCTGCACGCAGGTGCCGGCGGAGCGGACGTCGATCGTCCTGGCGAGCCTGGGTCAGGATGTTGGCTTGCTCGGAGCAGCCTGCGTGTGGCGGTACCGGTTGGGCGAATGGCAGGCGTGAGAGCCGAGCGTCAAAGGAGAAGCTGAATTGAATCTCGAAGAGTTGTGGCGGGAGTGCTCGTACCTGAAGGATCTGCTGGAGCAGCCGGAGGCCGTGGCGCGGACGATGGCGGGTCTGGAAGAGCAGGACTCACTGGCGGAATTCGCGCAGGGACTGCGCGCAGGGCGCTGGCGGCGCGTGGTGCTGACGGGGATGGGATCGTCGTATTGGGCTTGCCATCCCTTGTATTTGCGGCTGCTCGCGGCGGGACTGACGCCGGTGCTGGTGGAGACGAGCGAGCTGATCCACTTCGAGAGCGACTGGCTCAGGCCGGACACCCTGGTGGTGGCGGTTTCGCAGTCCGGACGCAGCGTGGAGACGGTCCGGCTGCTGGAGATGGCGCGCGGTAAGGCGGAGGTTCTGGGAATCACGAACACGGCGGACTCGCCACTGGCCCGGCAAAGCGCGGGCGCGCTGCTGACCCGCGCGGGCGTGGAGACGACTGTCGCCTGCAAGACCTACGCCGCCACGCTGATCGCGCTGGAGTGGCTGGGGGATCTGCTGTGCGGCACCACGACGGCCGCGCTGAAGGCGCAAGCCGAGCCGGCCGTGGAAGCGATGCGCCGGTACCTCAGCGGGTGGCCGGCGCACGTGGGTGAGCTGATGCGGACGCTCGAGGGCGTGCAGGACGTTTTCGTCGTGGGACGCGGGACGGCGCTGGCGGCGGCGGGCATGGGCGGGCTGATTCTGAAAGAGTCGACGCACTACCACGGCGAAGGGATGAGCGCAGCGGCGTACAGGCACGGCCCGTTCGAAATGGTAAGCGATGCGGTGTTCGTTGCGATTCTCGAAGGAGATGAGCGCTCGGCCACGTTGAGCCGGAAACTGGCCGCCGACATTCGGGAGGCGGGAGGCCGCGCGGCGGTGGTCTCGACCGAGGGAGAAGGCGCATACCGAATTCCGGCCAGCGGCGGGCGAGTGCGGCCGCTGATTGAGATCCTGCCGGTGGAGATGATGACGCTGGCGCTGGCGACCGCGAAGGGCCGCGAGCCCGGCCGGTTCGAGCGCTTGACGAAAGTGACGGTAGTGGAATGAGCCGCCGCGCGACCGGCCGTTCGTACAAAGTCGCGGCACTGGTGTTCCTGATCTTCATCGCGATCGCGCTGCTCACGAACATCCTGG
>JBEKHU010000523.1:0-3533 GCA_050012115.1 Bryobacteraceae bacterium
CCGGAGGGTTTCCGCGGCCGGCGCGTTTCAGAAGTCGCTCGGCCCTCGCCACATCGCCACGTTGTCCGCGCTCGCGGAAATACTCTTCGGTTCGCAGGGCCGACAACTTCTCGGCAACCGCGACATTGATGAACTGGTTGAGAGCCACGCCTTCGGTTTCGGAAACGCGGCGCGCCTCTTCCAGTATTGACTCCTGAAGACGCAAAGCAACGTTACTTCTTCTCATACCTTCGAATCTCCCTCCACGCATCGCATGGCCGCATCACTTGAATCCCGAACTTGCGAGCGGCGTCGGCGAGGTGGCGCACATTGAAAGTGACCAGCCAGTCGGCCTCACCGTTGACCGCTGTTTCCAGTACCATCTCGTCGGCGGGATCCTTCAATCGCGGGCGCCACAGAAACCAGAAGTGAACCGGAATCGATACCTTCACCAGAGCATCGAGAACCTCATTCATCTGCCGCGACGTCAGGCCACTGGCGTCAAGGTGCTCCGGCCGTGTCAGAACCGCTTCATACTCGATGATCAAAGGGACGGAAGCAAGAATCTCAAATGCGCAATCCAGAGCGCCGATCAGCAATCGCCTGGAAGCTCCTCGGTCACTTCGCAGAGAAGCTACAACCACATCGGTATCGAGAACCAACCGCAGGAAGAACCTCCACCTAATAATATCACATGCGATAGTACAATTGCTCGTGCTACCCCATCACGCTCAGGAAACGGCGTCGCCGAAAACTGGCCCACTGCCGCCGAATCCGAACTGACACACTATCGACGAAGCGAGGCCCAACGTGTGCCGTGGCGCGGGTCAGGGCCGGGCGGGGCGGCGGGCGGTCTTCCACAGCAGGAAGGCTCCGGCGGCGAGCAGGCCGAGGGCGATCCATTGCGTCCAGGAGAGGGGGCCGCCGAGGGGCAGCGACTGGTCGTGGTAGCGGAAGAACTCGACGGCGAAGCGAGCGATGGAATAGAAGACCAGGTACAGGCCGAGAATCCGCCCGGCGGGGTGCGGCCGGCCCGAGCCGCGGACCAGGATCCAGGCCACGGCGAAGGTCAAGGCGGACTCATAGAGCTGCGCGGGATGCAGCGGAACGTTTAGCGGGACTCCTGTATAGCTGTCTGGGTTCCGGAAGACGACCGCCCAGGGGAGGTGGCAGCGGGTGCCCCAGCAGCAGCCCGCGGCAAAGCAGCCCAGCCGGCCAATCGCGTGGCCCAGCGCCACGGCCGGAGCCATGACATCGGCGGTGGCCAGGAAGGGCAGGCCCTCGCGCCGCATGTACCAGGCGGAGAAAGCCAGGGCGAGGAGAAAACCGCCGTAGTAGACGCCGGCCGAAAGCAGGGTATCGAGCGAGAAGATGCGATCGGGATGGCGCGCGTAATAGCCGAAATCCATCACCAGCATCAGCAGCTTGGCGCCGAGAAGGCCGACCAGGGCGGCATAGACGGCCAGGTTGGAGACCTTTTCGGAATCGAGACCCGCGCGGCGGGCGAGCCGCACGGCGAGGAACATGGCGGCGAGGAAGCCGAGGGCGACCAGGAGGCCGTAGGTGGGCAGGTAGAAACTGCCGATCGTGATGAGCTTGGGGAACATGGGTTGCCAACAGTCCGGTTATTTCCCGCGCCGGGCCAGCACGAGGAAGTGGCTGTCGCCAGGGCGTAGTTCCAGCATCGCAAACCCGGCCCGCTCGAGCACGCGCTGGTAGTCGCGCGGCGTGGGTTGATAACAGCCCTCGAGCTCGCGCGCGACCTGGGAGAGACCGCCGAAGGCGGCGGCGAGGCGGCCTCCGGGGCGGAGCAGGGCATACAACGCGCGCGCTCCATCGAGCGGCGGCTGGACCCAATGCAGCGTGGCGAAGGCGTAGATGGCGTCGAAGGGCTGAGACGGCGTTCAGGTGAGCAGGTCGGCGGCGTAAAGCTCGGCCTCGGGGCAGGCCAGCCGGGCCTGCTCTAGCAGGGGAGCGTGCACGTCGATGCCGGTGACGCTGGCGCCGGTGGCGGCGAGGGCGGCGGTCCAGCGTCCCAGTCCGCAGCCGGCGTCGAGCACGCGCTCGCCGGGCTGCGGCGCCAGCATGTCGATGAGGATCTGTTCGGGAGATTGCTGCACGGCGTTGCCCAGCTCGCGCCGGGCTACCAATGATACAGCATCAGGTACACCACGACGCCCGTCAGGTTGACATACAGCCAGATCGGCAGCGTGATCCGGGCCAGCGCGCGATGCTTCACAAATCGGCCCTTCAGCCCGCGCAGCAGCGTCACGACAGCCATGGGCGCGACCGCGGCGGCGAGGATCGTGTGCGAGATCAGAATCGTGAAGTAGACGGTCCGGATGGTGCCGACGGGCTGGAAATGCACGGAGCCGACCTGGGCGTGATAGACGAGATAGCCGATCAGGAAAAGCGTCGAGGCGGAGAACGCGGCGAGCATCGTTTTGCGGTGGGCCTCGATGCGCCGGGCGCGGATCAGGAAATATCCGAGCACCAGCAATACACCCGAAAGGGCGTTGAAGAAAGCATTCACGGTGGGCAGGTCGTGGAGTCGGGGCATGGGCTCAGAAGATCTCCTTGCGCAAGGGGCCGATATCCTCGATGAGCTGATCGAGCGTGGAGGCGTCCGTGGACTCGTAGTAGCCGCGGATGCGGGCCTTGCGGTCGACGAGGACGAACTTGGTGGAGTGCTCGAGCAGGTTGGCGGCCGTATTGACGTGGAACGCATCGGCAGTGAGGGCTGCGATGGAGCCCTCGGGGCCGGTCAGGAAGCGCCACAGGTGCGCGTCGGCCTGGAAATTGCGGGCGTAGCCGGCCAGCACGGCGGGTGTGTCGTGGGTGGGGTCGACGGTGATGCTGATCAGGCGCACGTCGTCCGGCACGCGGCCGTTGGCGAGCAGGCGCGATTGGAGGCGGTGCATTTGCGCCGAGAGGCGCGGGCAGGGCCCATGACAGGAGGTGAAGATGAAGTCCACGACCCAGACCTTGCCTTTCAGGGAATCGCGCGAGACGGCGGTTCCATCCTGGGCGGTCAGGGTGAATGCGGGCACGTCGCCGAGCTCGGGCAGACTCGAGCGCAGAGTGCAGCCCGCCGCGGCCAGGCAGATGGTCAGCCACAAGCGCCGGTGCATGAGAACCCTGCGCCCAGTTTAGAAGACTAGAAGATGCCGCGGCTATCGAGCACCAGCGCGAGGTAGAGCAGGGGCAGGTACATGACCGAAGCCAGCAGCACGCGACGGGCGTTGGGGAGCGTGCGCTCGCGCGCGACGCGCACGGCGGCGCGCAGGAACAGCGCGCCCAGCACCAGCGCGGCGGCGAGATACCAGTTGCCGGTCATTTTCAGGAAACCCGGGAGGAGGCTGACGGGCAGCAGCAGCAGGGCAAAGGCGAGGATGTGGCGCGAGGTAGAGATGCCGTCGGGTTCGACCACTGGCAACATGCGGATGCCGGCGCGCGCATAGTCGTCCTTGTACATCCAGGCGATCGCGTAGAAGTGCGGGAATTGCCACAGGAAGATGATCGCGAAGAGAATCCAGGCCTCGAAGTTGAGCGTG
>JBEKHU010000524.1:0-3528 GCA_050012115.1 Bryobacteraceae bacterium
CCTGGGCCGCGCGGTCGCTCTGTGCCTCGCCTTGCAGGGAGAAATAGGGCGATCCCGTGAACTTCCTGATCAGGTTGCGGCTTGTTTCGGAGCGGTCGAGGTCCATGACCACCAGGCGGACGTGCTCAACGTCGAGGTTCACTGCGTAGCCGAAAATGATCGTCTGCAGCAACGGCGGGAGGATCATCGTCGTGCGCACGCGCGGATTGCGCAGCGACTGGCGGAGCTCTTTACGGACGATTTCGAATATGCGTTCCCACATGGCGTTCACACCAGCTTCGGGCGGAGCTTCCGGATGGCCAGCGTCAGCACGGCGGCGGCGTAAATGAACAGGAATAGAAACTGCGTCCAGAGCAGGCCCATGCCCGTGCCTTTCAGAAAGACGCCTTGCAGGATCGTGATAAAGTAGCGCGCCGGCACCACGCGCGAGATCTGCTGGATGATCCAGGGCATATTCCCCAGCGAGTAGATGAAGCCGCTCAGCAGAAACGCCGGCAGAAAGGACGTGATCAGGCTGATCTGGTAGGCCAGCAGTTGCGAGCGCAGCACCGTCGAAAGGAAGATACCCCAGCAGAGAGCTCCGAACAGGAACAGAGCCGAGGAGAGCGCCAACAACAGCACGCTGCCGCGCATCGGGACGTCGAAGACCCCGATGGCGACGATGAGCGCGATCACCATGTCGGTCATGCCTAGCACGAAGTATGCGCACAGCTTGCCGAAGAGCAATTCCGCCGGCCGGACGGGCGTCGACAACAACTGTTCCATGGTGCCGTTCTCCCACTCGCGCGCGATGCACAGCGAGGTGAGCATGGCGGCGATGAGCATCAGGATGACCGCGATCAGCCCGGGCACGATGAAGTTCTTACTCTTCAGGTCGGAGTTGTACATCACGCGGATGCGCGTGTCGGCGGGCATTTGAAGCTTGCTGATGCCCTTTCTCAGCATCGCCTGTTCGCGCACGTCGGAGGCGTAGGCGAGCACCAGCGCCTCGACGTAGCCGGACGCAATGGAAGCCGTGTTTGAATCGCTGCCGTCCAGCAGCGCCTGCACGCGAGCCTCCTGGCCGGCCGCGAGTTTCTTGGCGAAATCCTCTTCGATGACCAACCCCAGCAGCACGGTGCTGCGGCTGATGCCCTCGTCGATCGACGTGTAATTGGCCCGCGGTTCGACGATCTGGAAGTATCTCGAGCCACGAAAACGATCCACCAACTCGCGGCTCTGCTGCGTGCGGTCCATGTCGTAAACGGCCGTAGGGATCCGGTCCACGTCCAAGGTCAGGGCGTAGCCGAACAGGATCAACAACAGCATCGGGATCGCCAGGGCCATGGCGAGGCTCAGCGGGTCCCGCAGGATGTGCCGGCCCTCTTTATGAAAGATGGCAACGAATCTCCGGAAGCTCATTTCGCCGCGGCCTCCTGCGCTTCAATCGCCGTGATGAAAACGTCATCCATCGTGGAGCCGGGCCCCAGTTCCGCCTTCAACTCCGCTGGCGTGCCCAGCGCGATCACCAGGCCGCGGTCCATCAGCGCCAGCCGGTGGCAGTACTCCGCCTCCTCCATGTAATGCGTGGAAACGAAGACCGTCTGCCCCTGCTCGGCCAGTCCGTATATCAGATCCCAGAACTGCCGCCGCGCGATCGGATCGACGCCCGACGTCGGTTCATCGAGGAAGACGATGGGTGGCTGGTGCAGGATCGCACAGCCCAACGCGAGCCGCTGTTTCCAGCCGCCGGTGAGCAGGAGCGTCATGTCCTTGCGCCGGTCCGTGAGTCCCGCCATGGCGAGGATCTCCTCTCGGCGTTGCGCGCGGCGGGCGCGTGGCACGCCGTAGATGCCGGAGAAGAATTCGATATTTTCTTCGACCCGCAGGTCGTCGTACAGCGAAAACTTCTGCGACATGTAGCCGATGCTGGCCTTCACCTGTTCGCTCTGCGTGGCGACGTCGTAGCCGTGCACCGTCGCCCGGCCTGCGCTTGGGCTGAGCAGCCCGCACAGCATGCGGATCAGCGTGGACTTGCCCGCTCCGTTCGGTCCCAGGAAGCCGAAGATCTCGCCGCGCCCGACCGTCAGGTTCACATGGTCCACGGCCACGAAGTCACCGAAGCATTTGACTAGGTTAACGACGGTCACCGCGGGGGGTTCATGCGGCTGCACGGCGTTCCTCCCGTCGGATCAAAGCGATGAAAACGTCCTCCAGCGCGGGATCGATCGGCCGCAGCGAAGCGCCGGCGAATCCCGCTGCATGCAGTTCGCGTTCGATGTCGCGGGCGGTTCCAATCGACGGATCGACGTACACGTGCAGCTCCGCGCCGGCGGGTTCCGCGCCCAAAATGAACGGCTGGGTGTGCAGCGCCTCGCGCGCCGCGCGCCGGTTCGCGCCCTCAACGGCGAACGAATACGGCGCCCACGCCTCGCGCATCTTCGAGGGCGGATCGATTTCAATCAACCGCCCCCTGTGCATCAGTCCGACGCGATCGCAGCGCTCGGCCTCGTCGAGATAAGCAGTCGACACCAGGATCGTCATGCCTTCGCCGGCCAGGCGTTTCAGAATCACCCAGAAGTCCCGCCGCGACAGCGGGTCCACCCCGTTGGTCGGCTCGTCGAGAAACAGTACCCGCGGCTTGTGCAGCAGGGTGCACATCAGCGCTAGCTTCTGCTTCATGCCGCCGGAGAGCTTGGCCCCCGCGCGTTGGCGGAAGGGCGACATGCGCGTCATCTCCAGGAACTCGGTCATCATGCGGTCGCGGTCGCCGTGCGGCAGGCCGAACAGGTCGCTGTAGAAGATCATGTTCTCTTCGACCGAGAGGTCTCCGTACAGGCCGAAGCGCTGGGCCATGTAGCCGATCTGGTCTTTCACCTTTTCGACGTGGTCCTTTACCTCCAGGCCGGCCACCCGCACGCTGCCCTCGTCCGGATCGATCAGCCCGGCCAGCATCCGCAGTGTCGTCGTCTTGCCAGCACCATCGGGACCAACCAAACCGAAGATCTCACCCTTGGGGATCTCCAGCGTGATGCCGTCGACGGCCTTCAACGCGCCGAACGATTTCCTGACACCGCTGAGCCGGATCATCCTGGCACTCCTTCGCGCCCGCTCATTGCTTCCTCGATAACGCCGGTTCCCCTGACAGCGCTTCTACTTGAGCCGGAGGGCGACATCGGCAGGCATGTTGTTCTTCAACTCGCGATTCGGGTTCTCGCATTCCACCTTGATGCGATACACCAGCTTGGTGCGTTCTTCCTGCGTCTGAATTGTCTTGGGAGTGAACTCCGCGTCCGAGGCGATGAAGCTGATTTTGCCCTTGTAGGTCTTGCCGGGGAACGAGTCGGTCGTCACGGAAGCCGCCATTCCGTTGTGGATGCGGCCCAGGTCCTGTTCCGCGACGTAGGCCCGCACCCAGGGATGGTCGATGTCTCCCACCGTCACCACCGTCGCGCCTGCCGCCAGGACTTCTCCGCTTTCCGCGCTCTTGGTAAGCACCAGGCCGTCGAACGGCGCATATAGAATACGGTCGGAGAGCTGCACGTCCTG
>JBEKHU010000525.1:0-3525 GCA_050012115.1 Bryobacteraceae bacterium
CGGTTTGAGCCGTGCCCGCGGAAGCGGAGGGGACCATCGGAGTCCCGCTGGGGACTTCCGCCAGCGGGGCGGGTATAAGGTGCGGCGCCATTGGGGCCCTGGACTGCTGGAAGCTGGCGGCTTCCAGGATCTGCTGTTGCTGCCCAGCAATCTGGAAACGAAGTTTCTCGACGTCGAATTGGCGGCTTTGGACCTCTGTTGCCTGGGCGTCATTTTCACCGGCACTTGTACCCGGAAGTTCGGCTGCGCTTAACGATGCGCCCCGCAGCAGCAGGCAGACTGCAACCGAACCAACGATCCGGGCTTGAACTTTGCACCGAAGCACTGCTATGCTCCCTTCTCTTTCTGACACAACCGGCGAATTCACACGCTGTGTTCTGGATTCCCGCACGGCTTCTTGCATAAGCCTGTCGTGCTGGTTTCAGGACCACGGGGCTAGTCGCACTCGGGCTCCGTTTCATTGATGTTCGCCAGCGCCGCTGCGCTCAACTCCGGCGATGATGGGTCTCTTTCCGTGCCCGGCGTCCCCTTTCCCGGTTGCAAGCCAGGCCCGCAGAGGCACACTACCGTTCTCACCAGATCGCCGGCGGAGAATGGCTTGTGCAGCATGACGTGGGCGCCGAGGCACCTAGCCGCTCGCAGATACGCGTCCAAGCCACCCGACATGGCAATCACCTTCAGATTCGGGAAGTGCTTCCGGACATAGAGGATGACCTCTAGCCCTTCCTGATCCGGCATGATCAGGTCGGTAACGAGGAGGTCGACGTGCCGGCGCCGAAGTGCCGAGACCGCTTCTTTGCCATTGCAGGCCGGAACCACCTGGTAGCCGACCTCTGTCAGCACTTCGACCATGTAGGCGCACAGTTGGTCGTCATCCTCCGCGATCAATACGACCGGACCCGCTGAACCCTCAACGGCTCCCCCTGGCGACTTTTGGGGCTCAGTCCAGATTGGCATCCTGCAAGTGAACATGCATGCGGAGTGCCAAACGCCGCAAACGGAACAATGTTCGAAATACCAGCTACTTGCGGAGCATTCGGGGATTCAGATCCACGCTGGCGGGTCCAGATCTCAGGAACTGTCCATTTCTCATGACTGTCCGGGAGAGACATCCGTCTCCTGCTGACGGTTGCCTGCGCCGGCGGAGATCAAAAGAACTTCACCCGACGGAGCGCGAGCAGTCCACGTCGTGCGCGAAGGAACGGCCTTTACGCGCTGGAGCGCCGTGCATCCAGCGCCCGTCGTGCGTGCTTCAGCAGGGCGCCGGGCGAGAAGGGCTTCCAGATTAACTCGGCCTTGGCGTCTGCCTGCGCTTCATCCAGTGTTCCCCCACTGGAGTGGCCGGACATGTACAGAACAGCCAAGTCAGGGCGCTCCTTCCGCAAGGTGCACGCCACTTCCAGACCGCTGATCCCGGGCATCTTCAGGTCGGTCACCAGTAGATCGATGGGGCCCTCATGGGACCGGGCGACAGCAAGCGCGTCCTCGCCGTTCGCAACCTGTAGCAGCATGTAGCCAGCCCGCCCCAGAACCTGCATGAAGAGCTCGCGAATTGCATCGTCATCCGCCACGAGCAGCACTGTCTCCCTGCCTGCCAGCACAACTTCCGATTGCGGCCGCTCCCGCGCCAACTCGGCTGGCGCCGCCGCGGGCAGCAGAATCTCGAACACGCTTCCGGCTCCCGGCTGGCTCGATGCCGCGATGGATCCGCCGCTTTGCCTGACGATTCCGTAGACGGTGGCCAGGCCCAGGCCCGTGCCCTGTCCCGCGGGTTTTGTCGTGAAGAACGGCTCGAAGATGTGGGATTGGGTCTCCTCGTCCATGCCGGCGCCCGTGTCCTTGACGCGCAGACAGACATGCGCGCCCGGCCGGAGATTCGATGTCCGCGCGCGTTCCTCGCCGACCTCCACGACCGCCGTCTCGATGACGAGACGCCCGCCTTCGGGCATTGCGTCTCTTGCGTTCACCGCCAGGTTCATCAACACCTGAACGGTCTGTCCGGCGTCCACCCGCACGGATGGCAGCCCCTCGGTCAGGCTGATGCCGAGGTCCACTTCTTCCCCAATCAACCGCCGCAGCATTTTCGCCGTATCCAGGATCAGCGCGTTCAGGTCGACAACGGCGGGCGCAAGCGCCTGATTGCGGCTGAACGCCAGGAGTTGGCGCGTCAGCGATGCCGCGTGCTCCGACGCCTTGCTAACCTCGAGCAGGGAGCCATAGAGCCGGTTCTCTTCGGACAACTCGGTCATCGCCAGCCGCGTGTAGCCGCCGATGACCATCAGCAGGTTATTGAAATCGTGGGCCACACCGCCGGCCAACCGGCCGATCGCTTCCATTTTCTGGGCCTGCCGGAACTGCTGCTCCACCTGGCGCAGGTCTGTGATGTCGAGCGCGCAGGCGAGAAAGCGTTGCTTGCCGTCCAAAGTGATCGTCACCGAGGAGAGAAGGACGATCCGTGTTCTTCCGCTGACGCAATGAACCACCCTGAGCTCAACTGGCCTTCGCAGCGCTTCGCCCAGCACCGTGCGGTCCGAATCCAAGTCTTCTTCGCGGTACCCAATGTCATGTAATTGATAGAAATCGGAGATGAAGCGCCCCGCGATCCCCTCGCGGCTTCGGCCGCAGTGCCTGCAGAATGTGGCGTTGCCATCGACAAGCCGGCCGTCCGGATCGTGAATGGCCATGGAGACGGGAATCAGGTCGAACAGCGTCCGGAACCTGGCTTCGCTCTCCCGCAGGACCGCTTCGGCGAGTTTGTGCTCCGTGACGTCATGGAAGATGAAGATGCCGGAGACGATGGCGCCCTGGCGATCGCGGATCGGCGCGGCATTGGCGAAGACCCACCGGTTCTCGCCTCGTGCATTATGGATGATGAACTCTTCGCCCCGTATGGTTTCACCCCCGAGGATGGCTCGGGAGAGCGGCAGCTCTTCGGGCGGATAAGGCGAGCCATCCGGCCGGAAAACCTGCCAGTTCGAGGAATGCTGGCTGACGTCGATTCCCGTCAGCCGCTGGTCCGTCTCGCCGCCAAGGTCGAGGGCGGCGGAGTTGGCCCAGCGAATGGTGACGTCCGGGGCATTCGCAATCACGATGGCGGAAGGCGACTGCTCCAGCGATGCCTCCAACATGGCGAATGCGCGTTCCCGTTCCTCCTCCGCTCGCTTGCGCTCCAGGACGTCGCGTACGATCGCTTGCAGCAACACCGCGCCACCCAGTTCCACGGCGTTCAGAGTCACTTCGGCGGGGAATGGCGTTCCATCGGACCTCGTATGCATCCATTCGAAGCGCTGCGGCAGGCCGGCCAAGGCGGCAGCGATCTTCTCCATCGCGAGTTCGCGCGAGTCCCGGCCGTTCGGCTGCAGGGGCGGCGAGAAATCGATGGGCGATTGACCCACTATCTGGTCGCGTGACTGGCAGGAAAAAACCTCCAGGGTGCGGGAATTGCATTCGACGAACCGGTCGTCCTGCATGAGTAAGATCGCGTCGCCGGCGTTCTCGAAGAGCGTATGGAACTTGGTTTCGCTC
>JBEKHU010000526.1:0-3519 GCA_050012115.1 Bryobacteraceae bacterium
GGAGCGGCGGAGGGGGGTGGGGGAGCGGCGGAGGGGGGGCGAGGGGGTGGCGCGGCGGGTGGGGCGGCGGGGGAGCAGGCAGCGGGCAGGGCGGCAGTGGGCAGAGGGGCGTCGTCGTTGGCGTGGATTTCGAGGATTTGAGGCGGGGGGACGGCGTGGCCGCGGCGGACGAGCTGGAGGCGTTCGAGTTCGTGGAGGGCGCGGTAGTAGGTGCGTTCCCAGCGGACGCGGTGGCGGGCGAAGCCTTCGAGGAACGAGGTGTCGTTTTGGAAATCGTGCTTGAAGGCGAAGCCGAAGGTGTCCTGCCGGCAGTCGGAGTGGAATTTGCGGACGTAGCCGCCGGCCCAGACGAGGTTGAGGTGGCAGGCCTGGGACTCGGCGGTCTGGAGGCGGCGGAGCTGCCAGAGGGAGAGGACGAGGCGGGCGGCGAGCTCGAGCTCGATGGGGCCGGCGGGGGCGAGGTGGTCGAAGTAGTCGCGCTGGAGGGCGTCGAAGTCGGCTTGGGACTCCGCGTCTTCGAGGACGGCGCAGTGGGAGTAGAAGCCGTGTTTGAGGGCGTTGGAGCGGACGGCGAGTTTGCCGGCGTCGGAGACGGGGCCGGTGGAGAGCTGGGCATTGCGGCGGTTGAGCGCGGCGCGGGAGATGAATGGCATAAAGCAGATCCTTTCGAGAATGTTGTGGGCAGCAGGAGACGGCGGCGCGGCTGCCGGGGGCGTCCTCCAGGCAAGGAGGAGCCGGGCCCGAGTTACGAAAGAATAGTACGACGGGGATGCAAGGGGCGGGGACGACGGATTGGCGGAAGTGGTTGAAAAGAAAGGGACGGATGAGGTGCAAGAGGAGGTGAACGAGCTGGGCTTGTGGCTTGGGTTCAGGGTGGCATGGAACAGGGACAGAGCGGAATGTTTGAACCGTTCCCGGTTCCGGTTCCTGATCCACGGCCCGACAGTGCCGCGCCTGTTTTCGCGAAGCTACCTATAAAGCAATTGGCACTGATATCGGCAGCTATCCTGCCGGCCGCTCAAAACCGGCCTCAGTGGCGATCGGCGAGGAGGGCGCGCGGGGGCCCTCGACCAACGAGGCCGGCGCCGGAGTGCAGGCGTGCTTGCGCTCGACCTCCTCTTTGATGGTGCACAGGGCATGATTCCACACCACGTCGTGCACGAATCCCGGGAAAAACACCCTGGCCACGCCCCACAGAACCCTGCCCGCAAAGCCGCGGCCTCTTTTGTAATCAAAGGCCGCATAGATGGAAAACCGGCTGTTTCCGTCCTTGGCTGGCGCGACATTGAAGATCAGCTGCCCGTGGTCCGCAAACCGCCCGTCAACCTGATACAGCAGGGTTTCCAAGTCGACCTTCCTGGTCAAGCGCAGATGGGCGCCGAATCCGGCCAGCGGCACCCGGTAACGAACCACCGATCCGACTTCGTTGGGCTGCCCCTGGATCCGGCGGACCTCCACGAATCGCAGGTCGAGGAAGCGCGAATCGGTGTCGCCGAACCTGGCCAACTGGTCCATGATCTCCTGACCGGAGCCGCGGATTTTGATCACGTACATGCGTTCGAAATCGGGCGCGGCGCCTAGTTCCATCCCCAGGCTCGAAGACAGGCGCGACTTCAGCGCTTCGCGCTTCTCCTTCAGGACCACCGTCGGGTAGCGTCCGTACTCGCCCCATTTCAGCCCGAAGAGCGATTCGACCGCCACGTTCCGCAGCGTGACCGCCGCGCCCACGAGAATGGATCGCAGCACGCCGTAGCCGCACATTTCCCACAATACTTCCCGATAGTCGGCCGTCCCGCTGGCGATCTTCCACAAGACGGTGCTCAGGGGCCGGCTGCCCTCGTCCCGCACCTTGCACTCGATGGCATACGCCTGGTAGGTGATGCGGCCGACCACGGGCGTGGTGAACGCCAGGCGGCTCAGGCCAAACACGATCCGCCCGAAACGATTGTCTACGGCCAGCCACCGGATGGCCTGCCCGTAGCCTTTGGCCAACGCCTGCCGGTCGATTCCTTCGTGGAGCACGGTCTGCGCCAGCCGGGCCGCGGTCACGTGGGCCGAGAACAACCCGTCCTTGTTCAACCGCGATCCGACCGCGTCGCCGATGATGGCGAACCGGTCGCCATAGGGGGACTTGGCGGTGGTGACGGTCATTCTCGGCGCGCAGGCGCAAGCGAGGGGAGCGGCTTCGATGCCCGGCAGGATCCGCTCGATCTGGGGCAGCGTCAGAAAATCGTGGACGATCTGGCGGCTGTCGCGCGGCAGGACCGCCTCGTCGATACACTTGCCGAGCATGGCGACGGTCAGGAAGCGGCCCTTGGGAACCAGAGCGGTATGTTCCAGAGCGAGCTGTTTCGAACCATACTCGATGAAGTAAATCTCGCGGTGCAGATTGCGTTCGAGATACTCCTCGCCTGCGTCGAGCTCGAAAATGAAGGCCTTGCGGGACCTGCCCGGAACGAACGCCGGATTCATGCGCTGGATGGAGGCGATCAGGGAATCGTCACGATAATCCAGGCCGCAGTGGGCATTGATTCCGGTGGCGATGGTCACGAAGCCGGCATCCAGTGGTACGCTTTCTCCCGATTCCGTCCTGACTGTCAGCCGGGGCAATCCGGACGCGCCATAGGCCATGGCCTCAACCTTGCCGTAGAGGATTCGCGCGCCTTCCTTGACCGCTTCACTCAGCAGAAAGCCGTCGAAACCTGCGAGGCTCCCGATCCGCCGGCCGGGCAACGAGCCCCGGAATACGGAGTACATCCGCATGTGTTTGGGAACCCGCAGCCGGAAGTTCTTCCATTGACCTTGGATCCAGACGTAGTCGAAGCGCCCCTGGACGATCTCGTCGGGAACGCTGAGGCCTTGCTGCTCGAGGATCTCGTCCAATCGGGGTGAGATGCCGCCCGCGCAGAAGCCGCACCCGCGGCACTCCAGGGCGGCGGCGTCGATGTCGATGGGGCCCCGCTTCTCCACAATCACGACGTCGATGCGGCGATTGAGACGGCGGGCTTCCCGAAGCAGATGGATGGCAAAGAACGAACCGGCAGGTCCACCGCCGACGACGGCAACGCAGTCGTTGTTCTGGAGGCTCTTCATGCAGGAGATTCGCGGCGCATCGCCTAAGCCCGTTCGACAAGGACGTCAGAACATTCCCGGCGGCCGGCAGGAGGCCGTTGCGGAAAAGGTACAGTATCCTTATTGAGGCGAATTATAGCAGGGATTCTCCGATTGGGCTGTCCGCTCCGACTCCGGCGTAACGGGTGTGACGCAAGAAGATGCGTTCCGTGCGAGGAATGACGGCGATCTGGTAGTGGTACGCCATGCCGTCCGAACAGTATCCGCGATCTGCTCGGCGAACGACCGCTTCCTCGTCGGAATCGCCTTTGTCGCCGCCCGCTAGCCCGGATGTTTCACCAGCAATCGGCTGCGGCGCGCGATAGGGCCGCATCTACTGCGTTGCGCTTGGTCGCCGTCCTCGACGTACTGTCAAGTACGCCTCCGGTCGGCTCCCGTCGCGCGCCT
>JBEKHU010000527.1:0-3517 GCA_050012115.1 Bryobacteraceae bacterium
CAAAGTGGACGACCTGGTGGTCGGCACGAAGGGCCGCAGCACGGGCCTTGACATGGGGACGAAGGGCATCAACCCGTACGAGCAGGAGCACATCGACCTGGTGAAGAGCATCCTCGGCCAGGGGCCATATATGAATCAGGCAATGAGCGTGGCGGAAAGCACGCTGACCTGCATCATGGGCCGCGAATCGGCGTACTCCGGCATGGAAATCACCTGGGATATGGCAATGGAATCGAAGCAGGATCTGCAGCCCAAGGCGTTCGATTACGCGCTGAAGATGGACGCCCCGCCGCTGCCGGTCCCGGGCGTCTATAAGTTCATTTAGCGGCTGTGTCACGAGCCGCGCCTAGAAGGAGCGGTTGCTTCGCCGCTCCACAACCGCTGCGAGCCGGCCTCAGAGCCGGCCTGCGCCAGGATGGGCTGCTCCACACTGGCGCGGGTGATTCCACGGGCCTCGGAGAAAGATCGGTAGCGGTAGTGTGAATGACCATGCGAGACTGGCGGGTGCACCATGCAGATTGATTCGACGTTAGCAGCCGGGGCCGCCGCGGCCCTGCCGCAGAAGCCCGCCCGGAATATCGCCGTCGACGCGTATCGCGGTTTCGTGATGCTGCTGATGATGGCCGAGGTGCTGGAATTCACCCGGGTGGCGCACGCCTTCCCGGGCAACTGGTTCTGGAGCATTCTGGCGTTCAATCAGAACCATGTCCAGTGGGCCGGCTGCTCGCTGCACGACACGATCCAGCCGGGCTTCTCGTTCCTGGTCGGCGTGGCTCTGCCGTACTCGATCGCCAGCCGCATGGCGCGCGGCGGGACGTTCGGCCGGATGGCGGCGCACGCCGTGTGGCGCGGCCTGCTGCTGGCCTGGCTGGGCATCTTCCTGCGGTCGATGGCCGGGCCGATCACCAATTACACCTTCGAAGACACGCTCACGCAGATCGGTCTCGGCTACCCGATCCTGTTCCTGCTGGGCTTCGCGAAGCCGCGCTGGCAGTGGGGCGCGCTGGGCGTCCTCCTGTTCGGCTACTGGCTGGCCTGGGCGCTGTATCCCGCGCCGGGGCCCGGATTCGACTGGGCGGCGGTCGGCGTGCCTGCGAACTGGCCGTACAACTTCACCGGGTTCCTCTCGCACTGGAACAAGAACAGCAACCTGGGGCAGGCCTTCGATGTCTGGTTCCTGAATCTCCTCCCGCGCGTCAGGCCGTTCCTTTACAACGGCGGCGGCTATCTGACGCTGAGCTTCATCCCAACGCTCGGCACGATGATCCTCGGTCTCTTCGCCGGCCGCTGGCTGCGCGCATCGGCGCCGCGCATTCCGCTGCAGCGGCTGCTGGTTGCCGGCGCGATCGGCATTGCCGCGGGCCTGCTGTTGCACTGGGCCGGCATCTGCCCGGTGGTGAAGCGCATCTGGACGCCGGCCTGGACGCTGTTCAGCGGCGGCGTCTGCTTCCTGTTCCTGGCAGCGTTCTCCTACATCATCGAGATGAAGGGCTACCGCAAGTGGGCCTTCCCGCTAGTCGTGATCGGAATGAACTCGATCGCCGCGTACCTGATCGCGCACCTGTTCGGAGGGTTCATTGAACAGTCGTTCCGTATCCACCTCGGCGCGCACTTCTTCGCCTTCGCCGGCCAGGCGCTGGAACCGCTGATGCAGGGCGCGGCGGTGCTGCTGATGTTCTGGCTGATCCTGTTCTGGATGTACCGGCGCAAGCTCTTCCTGAAGGTTTGACCGCCGGCGCGGGCCCCTTCTATTCCGAGTCCAGGCGTGATATAGCGGACGAAGGCATCGCCCAAGCGTCCGCGAGGGCGCACGCGAGGAGGAACCATGAACTACGCCAAATGGCTGCCGGTCGTCGCGCTGGCGGCCGTTCTGACGGGCTGCTACCCGCTCTCGATACAACCCTTTTTCACACAAAAAGACCTGGTCTATGACCCCGCGCTGGTGGGCGTCTGGAAGGAGGCGGACTCCGGAACGTCGGTGTGGACGATCCGGCGCGGCGACGCGACCAGCTACGAGGCTTTGAACACCGAAGACGGCGACACCCGGCGCTATCAATTCCACCTCGTTCAACTGGGCGATGCCCGCTACCTCGACATCGTCCCGCTGGAGGAGGAAGGGATGGCCCAGCACATCCCGGCCCACTCGCTGCACCGGATTCGCATCAGCGCCGACGTGGTCGAGATCGAGCCCCTCAGCCTCGACTATTTCGAGGCGCTCATCAACGCCCATAAAACGGGCATCGCGCAAAAGGTGGCAGTTCCCATCCAGCAGGGCGTGGACAACAAGATTGTCCTCACCGGATCGACGGCCGAGCTGCAGGAGTTTGTGCTCAAGCATGCCAGGGAGAAGGAACTCTTCGCCGAAATGGGGCAGTACAAGCGAATGCGCTGAGCGGGCTGGCCGGTGCGCGGTCCCGCGCGGTTGCTTTGCGCGGCGCGTGGGACATAGACTTTCGGCAACATGCTGTCTCACCGCGACGGGTCGCTGTGGGCCGGCGCGTGTATATCGCTGAGCGAGGGAATTATGCAACTACGCCGAGTGTTGCCCACGATCGCTGCTCTTCTGCTGCTTCACGCCGCGGCCTTCGCCGCCGGGCCGTTGAAGGTCCTGATTATCGACGGACAGAATAACCACGCGTGGCAGGAGACCACGCCGGTGCTCAAGCAGATCCTCGAAGCGAGCGGGCGCTTCAAAGTGGATGTCGCCACCGCGCCGCCTAAGGGCGCGGAGATGAGCCGCTTCAAGCCGCACTTCGCCGCCTACGCGGTGGTGGTCTCCAACTACAATGGCGCGGCCTGGTCAGCCGAGACCCAGTCGGCCTTCGAAAAGTACGTGCGCCAGGGCGGCGGGTTCGTCTCCTACCATGCCGCCGACAACTCGTTCCCGCAGTGGAAGCAGTACAACCGGATGATAGCGGTCGGCGGATGGGAGAATCGCACCACCGATAAGTTCGGCCCCCGCGTCCGGTTCAGGGACGGCAATGTGGTCCTCGACCCGAGTCCGGCGAGATGCGGGAACCACGGCGCCCGGCTGCAGTTTCAGGTCACCATGCGCGATCCGAAACACCCCATCGCCAAAGGCCTGCCGCCCGTATGGACCCACGCGCCGGACGAACTCTACGACTCGCTGTGCGGCCCGGCCGAGGATCTGACAGTGCTGGGGACGGCGCACTCCGAACCCTCCAACCACGGGACCGGCGAGGAAGAGCCGATGCTGATGACGATCCGCTATGGCAAAGGCCGGGTCTTCCATACGACATTGGGACACGACGTCGCCGCCATGCAATGCGTCGGGTTCATCACGACGCTGCAGCGCGGGACGGAATGGGCCGCGACGGGCAAAGTGACACTGAAAGTGCCAAAGGATTTTCCGACGGCCGGCGCGGCCAGCATCCGCAAGTGAGTTCCGGCACGGCGCCGGACACTACCGCCGCCAGTGGCCGTGATAGTAGCGTCCGCGCTCCCAGCGCGGCGCCACCCAGTAGGCCCGCGGGTGCGGCGGCCTGACCCAATACCC
>JBEKHU010000528.1:0-3511 GCA_050012115.1 Bryobacteraceae bacterium
ACAAGCTTCTCCTTGTGACCCGAACATATCCCCTGCCACGACCAACCCGTCAGCCATCAGCACGCGAAGCGTCTGCCGCCCAGGCTTAGTTCAAACGGCGTTTCCGGAAAATGCCCTCTGGGACCCCGTAGCCTGTCAGTCTGCAGCACGATGACAGTGTTTGTGGGCGTGGAACGCTCCGGTGAGTTCGAGGCCGGGGAACTTGCGGTAGCCGATGGCGGAGAGTACCTGGGCGGCGGGCCGGCCTTGTCCCACGAACCGGTGCGGCGGGTGCGCGAGGGACCGCGCCCACGGGTACGAGTCACGCTGCCGTTCCGAAGCCACCAAAGGCGCTAAAATAGTCGCCCGTGGAAAGCAACTTCGACGAACTCGTCCGGGGCGACATCGAGCGGTTTCAACAGAAGATTGGATTGAAGCGTGGAGCAGACCTTCAGATGGTCATGCTGAAAGCTCATCTACTAATCGAGGAGGCGCTTCAGGCGTTCATAGACAGGTCGGTCAGAAACGCTAGCCTGCTAACCAAAGCGAGGTTCACGTTCGCCCAAAGGCTAGTTCTGGCAGAGGCGCTTCACCCTGATCCCAACTGCTTCGGTTACGGCTGGGTGTGGGAATCAGTGCGGGATCTGAACGCCCTCCGAAACCAGATGGCGCACCACCTCGAACCCAAGGACTTCTCGACCCGAATCGCTGAGTGGGCGGATTCCATCGAAGTCAATCTGCTACTCCTCGTGAAGCGCGGAGAGGGTACCGAATACGAGATGGCAAGATTCGGACATGATGTTTCGGTCCTCAACGTCTGCCTCGCTCGCCTGCTGCACTCCTATCACTTCGCATCCTCAGTCTAAGCCCGGTTTTGGTCCGCGCCGGTCGGCGGTCAAATTTGGGTCCGAGATTGATGCCGGAAGAACTCCTGGGCGACGCTTTCTCTGACTTGGTCGAAAAGCGGGTCCGAAGTTGACACTCCGTAACCTTCGGCGACGAGAACCGCTTCGGTGAATTCGTCGCTGTCTCCGGGTGATGAAGCCGCGAAGCGCTCAATCTCAACGGGCGGAAGACAGAAACCGAATTTCACGCACAGTTGCGAAAGCAGTGCTCGCACTTCCGCAGGGTCAAGGTTCGCCTTTACACGCTTGACCTGCGTTCGCTGCTGATGACGCCTGCGCTGACGTTGTGCCACCGTTCTTCCAGTATGCATGGGCGGAGCCGCGGAGGTAGTGGACGAAACACGGCGTTGCCCGAAACCACCGCCCACGCGGTATCGCTAGTGTTGCCGGGCCTGGCGCAGGCATTCGGCATCGGTCGCCGCGCCAGCGCCCCGCCAGGGCCGCAAAAGCCTGTTTGCGGCCGAGCCAATTGCCCAACTGAAAGGCATTTTCTGTCTTTGTTTCGATCATTATCTGTCCCCTCCGAAAAAGAAAAAAGTGCTAAAAATTAACACCTTTTCAACCAAGAATCAACGAGTTACGGGCAAAAACGTGCCAAACTTTGGCATCCTGGCCCGGCCCTGCTCCCACTGTAACCGGCGCTGTCAAGCCTTCCTTGGGCGCATCCGCACCAACTGCTTGAGACGCTTGGATCACGATTTCTTCAGAGTGTGTGAATGGGTCCCGGCCGAGGCGGCCATCCGCGGCTGGTCGAGGCCGAGGGTGCGGGCTGGCACGACCGGGTGCGCTTCTTCGCCGTGTCGGCCCGCATCTGACCCGCCTCCGTTGCCGCGCTCGATCCGCGGTATGGATCTAAGATAGACTTCGTGCAGCGTCGCCCGGTGGCGCCCGTTGGTCACGAGGTGCTTTCTGGCAGCTAACCCGGTATTGCGGCTACTGTCGCTCGCGGCTCTATTCGCCTGTGCCGCCTTGGCCCAGCACCGCGCCAAGATCGCCGTGGAGGGCGGTACTGAACTTCCCGGCACGCCCCTGGTGAGTCCCCGCCCTCCGAGTCAGACGGTGGGCCAGTGCATCGTTCTCAACGTCTTCGGCGACGGCACCGTCGTCTATCGCGTGACCTGGGTCCAGGAACATCCCATTTTCCCGGACGGTTGCCGCGTCACGATCCGGCTAACCGGCTATCACGCCCTCGAGACGACCCTGACCGAAGGCAGCACCGTCGTCCTGAAGCGCCTCGGCGACCACGAGGGTTCCACCGTCTCGCTGATCTCCGTGAACGCCCCCAAGGACGCCCGCAAAGCCTACGAACGCGGCCTCTCCGCCGCCAATCACAAGAAATACGAGCAGGCCGCCACGGCTTTCGAAGCCGCGGTCGCCGCCTATCCCCAATACGCGCAGGCCTGGAGCGACCTCGGCCAGGTGCAGGCCGAGCTGAATCGGCCGCGCGATGCCCGCGCTTCATGGGAGCGCGCCGTCCAGGCCGACCCTCCATATCTGAAGCCCTATGTGCAACTGGCGCGCCTCGCCATCGCCGAGGGCCGCAACGAGGAGGCCCTCGCCATCACCAGCCGGGGACTCGAATTCAACCCCGTCGAGTTCCCCGCCATCTATTTCTATAACGCTTACGCCAACCTCAACCTGAAGCACTACGACGCCGCCGAAAAGAGCGCTCTCGCGACCATCGCGCACGATGCCAACCACGAGCTCCCGGAGGCCGAAAGGCTGCTCGGTTTGCTGCTCGCCAGCAAAGGCGAACTGGGCCCGGCCAGCGACCACTTTCGCAAGTATCTGGCCCTCGCCCCGAAAGCCGCCGACGCCGCTGTAATTCGCCAGAAAATCGCCGAGATCGAGCGCCGCGGATTGGATCAGAAGTAGCCCCACGGGACCTCGACGTGCCCGCTCTGAGCCAGTCCGGATTGCAGGCTATTGGCGTCGGCGCGGGGCCGAGCCCGGCGGCCGTCCGGCCGCGGATCAGGAGCATCTTCAGGGATTCAGACCTGCAACACAAGACAAGAGGAGGGTGGCAGGCGGACGGCGCGGCGGGGTGTCTTGCTCCCGACCGGACAGGCGCGTATAACGAGGGTGGGCGTCGGCTCCGCGATGGCGCACAAAGCACAGCACGGCCCGAGTTCCGGAAGAATCCGGGTGCTACCCCAGGCGCCGGAGGAACTCACGCGCGGACGGCTGCGGCGGCTGGGCGAGGGCATCGGGAAGGTCGTTTACGCCTCGCCGCACTGGGTCGTGAAACGCGAGCGGCACCCTTCCGAGATCATGGCTCTGATCTTCATGTGGAAGGCGGTCAGGAGACTGCAACGGTTCCTGCCGCGGCGGCTGGGGCAGGGGCTGCTGGAGAAGCCGGGACGGCCGGCGCGGCTGCTGCGGGTGCTGCTGCAGGGCGTGGTGCTCGCGGTGCCGAGAGGGGTCTGGTTCGCGACGCACATGGGCGAGTTGTGGCACTGGTACGCCAAGAGCGAAGCGCGCGGGGCGCTGCTGGCCGATGCGCACCTGGCCGGGACGGCGCTGATTCCCGAGAGCGTGCGATTCCCCCCGACGCGGGTGGCGGTGGACCGCTGGCCGGGGTGGCTGCTGGTGGAAGAGGCGACCGAACGGGTGGAGACGACGCTGCA
>JBEKHU010000529.1:0-3508 GCA_050012115.1 Bryobacteraceae bacterium
GCCTTCACCTTGGCTTCCATTTCGGCGTCGAAAGCCATGGTGCGATCAAAATGCAAGCCGTTGGTGAGCCGGCCCACCAATTCGGCGTCGTTGGCGCGCGCGACTTGCCGCGACTCGGCCCAGCTCTTCTTGGCCGCCTGCACTTCGTCGGCGGTATAGCCCTTTTCGAGGATGTTCTTCAACTCATCCTTAAAGGATGCCTCCACCTAGGGCGCGTTTTGGGGTGCGCAGATCGCATACGAGATGAAACGCGTCAGGTCTTCCTTCGGCGTGGCCTGCACTACCGAGCCGACGCCATAGCTCAGCCCTTCCTTGCCGCGGATGCGGGCAAACAGACGCGAGTTCATGCCGGCGCCCAAGATGTAGTTGCCCAGGATCAGGGCAGGGTAGTCAGCATCGGTGTCATGCAGCTTGATCGGCAGGCCGGCAATCCACATGGTGTTCTGTTTGTCCGGCGTTTCGATGGCCTTCAGCAGTGGGTCGACCTTCTTGTAGGAGCTCTCGACCCGGCGGTAAGGCTTGGGGCTCTTCCAATCGCCGAACAGCGCCTTGACCTGGTTCTGGGTGCCTTCGGAATCGAAGTCGCCGATCACGGAAAACTCGCCGTTGGAGGCTCCGTAGAAGTCCTTGTAAAAGGCCTTCGCCTGGTCGAGTGTCAGCACCTTGATCTCCTCGATCTGCTCGTCGATGGAGAGCGCGTAGCGCGGGTCGCCCTTGGGGTACGGCGAGAGGTGCTTCATCAGGGCCACCTGGGCGAGACTCATCGGCTCGCTCTTGTTGGCCTCGAGCCCGGCCAGTTGTTCCTGCTTGAGCTTGTCGAACTCGTCCTGCGGGAACGACGGCTGCCGGAAGACCTCGGCCACCAGATCCAGCACCGGCTTCAGGTTCTCCCGCGTCGTGGTAACGCGCGCGAAGGCCGAGTCCACGCCGCCCGCGATCATCACCTGTGCCTTCAGTTTGTCGAAGGCGTCCTTCAACTCCTGGCGCGTGTGCTTCGCCGTCCCACGCATCAACATCGATGCGGCGAGGCTGGCGGCGATTTCGCGATCTTTCAACGACGTCTCGTCGCCAAAGTGCAGTTGCAGCATGGCGGTCACCTGGTTGCCGCGCGTCTTCTTTTCGAGGAACGCGATCTTGATGCCGCCCAAGGCCCCGCGCGCCGTGCGCTTATCGATGTTCTCCGGACTGGGGTCGAAGGTCTCGCCCTGCGCCAATGCCTGCTGGCCCTTGTAGTCCTTCACCAGGGCCATCACGTCCGGCGCGTTCGGGATCTCGGCGCGCACGGGGTTCTTGTCGGGGATGAAGATTCCGGCCGTGCGGTTGGAGGCGATGAAGTACTTCTGCGCGGCCTTCTGGATCTGGTCCAGCGTCACCGTCTTCATGCGGTCGCGGAAAAGGAACATCAGCCGCCAGTCGCCCTGCGCCTGCCATTCGCTCAATTGCAGCGCGATCGCCTGGGTGTTGTTCAGCGCCAGGTCGAAATCCTTGAGCCACTTTGTTCGCTCGCGCTCAAGCTCTTCCTTTGTGAAAGGACTCTTGCCGATCCCTTCGACGGTCGCGACCATGGTGTCCCGCGCGTCTTCCACCGACTTGTCCAGCCGCACTTCAGCCATTGCGCCGAACATGCCGGGATCGTGTTCCTGGTAAGTTTCCGTCTCGACCGACGCGGCCTTCTTGGTATCCACCAGCGCCTTGTACAGCCTGCCGCTGGGAGCGTCGCCCAGGATCATGGAAGCCATTTCCACCGCGGCGAACTCCGTGTCCGGGCCGGAGGGCACGTGATAGGCGACGACGGCGGCTTGCGTATCGCCGTTGCGCCGCAGCGTAACGCTGCGCTCGCCGTCCTGCGTCGGCTCGATCGTGTATAAGGTGCGGATCTTGCGGCTGGGCCGTGGAATTGGCGAGTAGTACGTGTCGACCAGGACCAGCGTCTTTGCTTCGTCAATCTTGCCCGCGACCACCAGCACCGCGTTGTCCGGCTGGTAGAACTCGCGCCAGAACGCCTGGAGCCTCTCGATCGGCACCTGTTCAATGTCGGAGCGCGCGCCGATGGTCGAGTGGCCGTAGTTGTGCCACAGGAACATCGTCGAAACGACGCGCTCTTCGAGAATGTTCTGTGGGTTGTTCTCGCCCATTTCGAACTCGTTGCGCACGACGGTCATCTCGGTGTCGAGATCCTTCTTGGCGATGAACGAGTTGACCATGCGGTCGGCTTCCAGGCTCAAGGCCCAGTTCAGGTTTTCGTCCGTCGCGGTGAAGGTCTCGAAATAATTCGTCCGGTCGAGCCACGTGGTGCCGTTGGGGCGCGCGCCGTGGTCCTGTAATTCCTTTGGAACATTCGGGTGATTGGTCGAGCCCTTAAACATCAGGTGCTCGAGCAGGTGCGCCATGCCGGTTTCGCCGTAGTTCTCGTACCGCGAACCGACCATGTAAGTGATGTTCACCGTGACATTCGTCTTGGTCGGGTCCGGGAACAGCAGCACGCGCAGCCCATTCTTCAGATGGTATTCCGTAATGCCTTCAACGCTCGTGGTTTTTTCGACGCCCGCGGGCAGCGCCTGGGCTGCCAGCGGCAGGAGGGAAACAACTGTAAACAGCGCGGCGACGGCCGCCCGCAGAATAGTGAGACGCGTGTAAGGGAACATAATCAGAGATGTTACCGATCCTAGCACCGCGGACCATTCGGCGGGATCACATTTCGGGCGCGGCGGGGCCCGTGAGTCACCACGTCAACGCGCTGATGTAACTCCAGTACTATGGCCTTCGACGCAACCCTCGGTTAGCCTGTGTTTCATGGATCTGGAGTGGATACGCAAAGTCCGCCTTGTCCTGCCGGGCGCCACCGAAAGCGTGCAGTGGGGCAATGACCTGGTGTTTAAGGTACACGGGAAAATTTTCGCCGTGGCCTCGCTGGAGCCGAGTGGCAGCGCGCTCACTCTTAAATGCACCATCGAGGAATTCGCTGACCTTAGCGAACGTCCGGACTGCACGCCGGCCCGCTATCTCCCTCGCGGACAGTGGATCACTCTGCAGACCTTCGATGCACTGGTCGCACGCGAAACTCAGCGCCTGCTCAGTCAATCCTACGACCTCGTCGTCAGCAAGCTGCCACGGAAAGCCCGGCCTGCGTAAGGCGCCCCGAAACAATAAAGGCAGTTCCTGTCTTTACCGGCCTTCGAAGGCGATGTTGTCGATCAGGACAACGCCCTCCTTGGAGCGGTCGAAGCGAAAACGGATTTCGCGGATCTGGGCGGAGGCGATGCCTGGAAAGGCCTTCAGCGGCGCGGCGTAGCGTTGCAGGACCGGCTCGGTGTCTTTGGAATCGCGGCCGAAGCCCAGTGTGTTCAACTTCACGATGTCGACTCGCAGAGGCTTGTACAACGGGCCGATCTGGCCGAGGCTCAGACGCGCCGTGCGGCCTTCGGCGGTCAGCAGCTCGACGGTGAAGTCGAGCGGCTGCTTGCGCATCTTTTCGTCGCTCTTGTTGTCCTTCGACTTTTGATCCTTG
>JBEKHU010000530.1:0-3507 GCA_050012115.1 Bryobacteraceae bacterium
CGGCCAGGCTTCGACGCTGGACATCGTCGACAAGGTGAAAGTGGAGCTGCCAAAGATCCTGGCCGGGCTGCCGAAAGAACTCGAGGTGCGCACGCTGTTCGACCAGTCGATCTTCGTCCGCAACGCGATCAACGGCGTGGTCAAAGAGGCCGCGACGGCCGCGTTGCTGACCGGCCTGATGATCCTGCTGTTCCTGGGGAGCTGGCGCAGCACGATGATCGTCTGCATCTCCATCCCGCTGTCGATTCTGACCTCGCTGATCGTCTTGAGCCTGTTCGGCGAAACGATCAACACGATGACTCTGGGCGGCCTGGCGCTGGCGGTCGGCATCCTGGTGGACGACGCGACGGTGACGATCGAGAACATCCACCGTAACATGGCCATGCGCAAGGCGATGGTCCCCTCGGTGCTCGACGGCGCCCAGCAGATCGCGGTGCCGGCGTTCGTCTCCACGCTTGCCATCTGCATCGTGTTCGTGCCGGTGTTGCTGCTCACAGGTTCGGCGCGGTTCCTGTTCACCCCGCTGGCGCTGGCGGTGGTGTTTGCGATGCTGGCCTCGTATGTGCTGTCGCGAACGCTGGTGCCGACGCTGGTCTACTATATGCTGCGGGGCGAGATCGCGATGTACCAGCACGGCGCGCACGGCGAAACGCAAGCCGAGGCGAAGCCCGACCTGTTCCGGCGCGTGCACTTCAAATTCCACCGCGTCTTCGAGCGTTTCCGCGATTTCTACACGGGCCTGCTCGACTGGTCGCTGGACCACCGCCGGCTGGTCCTGATCGGCTTCTTCGGATTCGCGCTGCTGTCGCTGGGCCTGGGGCGGTTCGTGGGCCGCGACTTCTTCCCGGAGATCGACGCCGGACAGTTGCGGCTGCACGCGCGCGCGCCGGCCGGGACGCGAATTGAGCAGACCGAGGCGCTGTTCGGCGAGATCGAAGCCGAGATCCGCAACGTGATCCCGCCGGCCGAGCTGGATACGATTCTCGACAACATCGGCCTGCCGACAAGCGGCTCCAACCTGGCCTACGCCGATAACCCCAACATCGGCCCGGGCGACGGCGACATCCTAATCGCCCTGAAGCCCGAGCGTGCGCGCTCGGCCGGCGAATACACCGACCTGCTGCGCAAGCGCCTGAACGCCCGCTTCCCCGAAGCGACGTTCTACTTCGAAGCGGCCAACATGACCAACCAGATTCTGAACTTCGGGCTGCCGGCTCCGATCGACGTGCAGATCATGGGCCGCAACGCCGAGGCCAACTACGCCCTGGCCCGGGAGGTCGAGCGGCGGATCGAGCGCATTCCCGGAGCCGCGGACGTGCACATTCACCAGATCGTCGATTACCCCGAAATCCGCGTGAACGTGGACCGCAGCCGGGCGGCCCAGTTCGGGATGACGCAGCAGGACGTGGCCTCGAGCATGCTGATCTCGCTCAGCGGCAGCACGCAGGTAGCGCCCAATTACTATCTGAACTGGGACAACGGCGTCAACTATCTGGTGGGCGTGCAGACGCCGCAGTACGCCGTGCCCAGCCTGGACAAGCTGATGCGGACGCCGATCAACGCGGGCGGGCAGAGCCGGAATTCCACCGCCGCGGGAATGAACCCGACGGCCACGAATGCCTCCCTCGCCGCTTCGCCGGCGCAATCCAGTGTCGGTTACGGCAATCCGGGCGCCCAGCCCGCCGCGACGCAATTGCTGAGCAACGTCGCGACGACCTCGCGCGCCGTCTCTCCGCTGATCATCAGCCACTACGACGTGCAGCCGGTGTTCGACGTCTACGCCAACATCGACCGCAGCGACCTGGGCAAGGTCGGCGACAAGGTGCGTGCGATCGTGGACGGCCTGCGCCCGAAGCTGCTGCCCGGCGCCTCGATGACGATGCGGGGCCAGGTGGAGACGATGCAGAGCTCGTTCGAACGGCTCGCACTGGGCCTGATTCTCGCGGTTATTCTGGTGTACCTGCTGATGGTGGTGAACTTTCAGTCGTGGCTCGACCCGTTCATCATCCTGATGCCGCTGCCGGGCGCGATGGCGGGGATCCTATGGATGCTGTTCATCACGCAGACCACGCTGAGCGTGCCGTCGCTGATGGGCGCCATCATGTGTATCGGCGTGGCCACGGCCAACAGCATCCTGATGGTCGTGTTTGCCAATGACGAACGGCTGGAGGGGCTGGACGCCCGCGCCGCCGCGCTGTCCGCGGGCACGGTGCGCATCCGGCCGGTGATCATGACCGCCGCGGCCATGATTCTCGGTATGCTGCCGATGGCGCTGGGGCTTGGGGAAGGCGGTGAGCAGAACGCGCCGCTCGGCCGGGCCGTGATCGGCGGCCTGCTGGTGGCGACGGTCTCCACGCTGTTCGTGGTACCGCTGGTCTACAGCCTGCTGCGAGCGAAGCCTCCGGTCGACCATGAGGCCAGAATTTTGAAGGAAGAACGCGAATGAAACCGGAATCGCCTGAACCGCCCCCGGCGCCGAGCGCCGAGGATACTGAATTCCTGCTGCGGAAAGTCGAATCGCTCGAGCGCGAGGTAGAGACTCTGCGCCAGCATCGCAGCGCCGCGCGGCTCGAAACGCCGCAGCTCGCTCCGCCGCGTCCGCGTCCGTCGCTGCTGCGCGGCATCCTGATCGCCCTGCTGCTGCTCATCGCCGTCGGCTTCGCGGCGGGAGTGCTGCCGAAGCTGCGGCAGCGCCAGGTGCTGGCCGCCGAAACCGAACTGGCAGTGGCGGCCCGGCCGATCGTGCCGGCGGCCATCGTGAGCCTGGCGCCGCGGGAGACCGTGGTCACTCTGCCGGGCACGATGCAACCGATCACCGAAGCGCCGGTGCTGGCGCGCGCCGACGGCTACATCAAGCGCCGCTCAGTGGATATCGGCGACCGCGTCGCCGCGGGACAGTTGCTGGCGGAGATCGAGGCCCCGGAACTGGAGCAGCAGGTGAAACAGGCCGCGGCCGCGCTGGACCAGGCCCGGTCCGGGCTGGAGCAGGCCAACGCCAATCTCGCACAGGGGCTGGCGAACCAAGAACTGGCGCGCGTTTCGGCGGCGCGCTACGGCAATCTGCAGAAGCGCGGCATCGTGTCGCGCCAGGAAAACGACACCTACCAGGCGCAGTACCAGGCCAGCGACGCGGCCGTGGAGTCCCTGCGCAAGGCCGTGGCCGCGGCGCAGAACAGCGTTTCCGCGGCGGATGCCAATTTCGCCCGCCTGAAGGACGTGTTTGGGTACCTGAAAGTGCGCGCGCCGTTCGCGGGCGTGGTGACGTTGCGCAACGTCGATCAAGGCACGCTGGTGACGGTGGGCAGCACGTTGTTGTTCCGCGTGGCCCAGACCGGCGTGTTGCGCACGTACATCAACGTGCCGCAGGTGAACGCGAGCGAGGTGCGGGTGGGGCAGACGACCGAACTGAGCCTGAACGAGCGCCCGGGGCGGAAGTTCACGGGCAGGATCACGCGCTCCAGCGGCTCGCTCGACGCGGCCACGCGCACCATGCTGGTCGAAGTGCAG
>JBEKHU010000531.1:0-3506 GCA_050012115.1 Bryobacteraceae bacterium
TCCGGTACGTGGTCGAGCAAGGCAGAACGAGGTAATCGCCGGGCTCAAATTGGAGCGGACCGTAATCGGTCTCGACAACGCCGGTGCCGCGGTGGACGAAGAAAAGCTCGTCCCAATCGGCGTTGCGGGCGTAGAACGGCATCGGCGCGCTGCGGCGGGAGACCGAGAGCCGCAGATCGGCATTGCTCATAAAAGCCACGGGCCAGCCGCGCGGATCGAGCCGGTCGGTCGGCTCCAACTTGTTGAGATCAAAACGATGGGGGCGCAGGTTGCCTTCGAAACGAACCCAGCCCGTGGGCGGGTGGGCATGGTACAGATGGGCGCTGCGGCCTTTGAATCCCCGGCGGCCGTGCTGTTCCTCGAACGTCCCTTCCGGGAGGCCGGTCTGGGCCTCGCGGGCGGTTTTGCCCTTTGTCAACGGATCCATCCCTCAAGCTCCTTGTGAGCGGTCCTGTGGCGCAATCGTACCACGGTTCGTATTGACACCACCGTGTCGTGGTGATAAAAATAGGCCACTGGATAGGGCGGTTGATCCAGCGAGCGGGAGTATGAAAGCTTTGGTCATCTCTCTGAGTTGACGGGTACTCTGAAGAGATGGATGCGGGATGGACGGATCGACTCCGCGGCGTTAGGCGAGCCGTCCGTCCCGCCGGAGAGACTGCCCAGTTTCTTCGCGGCCTGCCCGTCGTCCTTGCTGCAATAGCCTGCCTCGGCGTCCTTACTTGTTTTCTTAATCCGGGGGAAGCTTGCGCGCAGGCAGATCCAAGCGGGGCAGGGCGGAGCATTGCGCTGCCGAGCGGCACGCTGGCGGTGAAGGTGGAGAACGGGTTCGCGGTGGCCCAGGAAGGCGCGCGGAGCTTCCGGCTGTATGCGCTGGCGAAGCAGCCGCCGGAAGAGCGGAGGATCGTGCTCGAGGCGCAGCAATTGGGCGTGGTCTCGCTTTCGGTGGAGGATTTCTCGATCTCGCCGGATGGAGTGCTGTTCGTGGCCGCATATGTGAACTTCGGCATGGGCGACAGCCGCTACGCGCTGGTGCGTTATGCGTTGCTGGAGGCGGGCGCGGAGCCGCGGGTGCGCCATTTGCCGGACGTGCGCTGCCGCTTTCTGGGCGCCGGGGTGCACGGCGTGTGGTGCCTGGATCCGGAGCCGCGGGAGATGCGTGCCGAGCCGCCGACGCTCACCTGGATCGCGTTCCTGGGCGCGGTGCGGCGCTACACGCTGCTGCGCGAGCCGGGCCTCTGGCTGGGGCCGCCGCGGGTGGTGGTGGCGGGCGACGACGTGGCGGAGACGTGGCTGCCGTCGATGCGCGCGTTTGTGGAAGCTCATCCGAGCGACGGCGTGCGGGCGCAGGCGCCGATTCCGGTGGATCCGGCGTCGCGCGCGCTGACCAGTTTCGCGGTCTCACCGGGCGGGCGGATCCAGGCTCTGACGCCGCGGCGCGAGCGCGGCGTGGAGACGCTGACCACGCCCTATGCGCTGGTGGAACTGAACGCCCAGCGCAACGCCTGGCGGCGCCTGCTGCCCGGCCGCCGCTTCGGGCGCGGCGCGCTGCTGGCGGGATGGAGCGCGACGGAGCTGTGGCTGTGGAGCCGGGCGACGCACAGCCTGGAAACGATCGCCGGAGTCGAGCCGTAGGATACTGGTGGGGCGTGTTTTAGATTCAGGAAACGAATGGAACATTAAGCTGCTGGAAAGCCGGTGTGGGGCCAGACCTGGCGGGCCCCGCAGGACCCGGCTGCCGGACGAGCTGCTGCAACGCAGCGGTGACGCCATCGACTCGCAGCGGCCCTTTGAGCATCGTTTCTCGAGTTGCCCGTTCGTTTCCGATCGGACGGTCAATGGGGATGTGGCACTGAGGGAGCCGCCCGCCTTTCGAGGGGCGGATGGGCTAAGCCCACTCCTTTCCCAGCGCTGCCAGGTTCGCGTGCGCGAGATCCGCGGGCGTCATGGCAATCCGAAACTCCACTTCGGCATTGAAGGTGAGGAACCACGGCTCGGCCAGCCTCGGGACATCGGAGGGATCGTTGAGGTTCACGACCAGGGTGCCGCCGCGGCAGCCGTTGTGTTCGGAGAAATAGGCGGCTTCGGGCTTTGTGGCCTCGAGAACCCGCTGCATTTTCTGACCTATGGATCCGTCTCGAACGGCGCTGTTAAACGGTTCGAGCGGGAATTGAATGTGCATCAGCATTCGCATGACTTAGCTCCAGGTGCCGGGACTCGCTTCCCAGTCGCGAGTGGCACATGGCAGAGAAGAATAGCACACGCCGGCGCCCGCACGCTTCGATTCACGGCCGAGTCACGAGCGCCCAGCCCGCCGTTTCGGGCGGGGCACATCCACTGGCTAAGACGGCACGCGGCGGCCGCCAGTTCCCGTGTTCCTCAGCGACGGGATGGCGCGGCGAGTGTCGTGCGCCCCGACTGGCGTTACGGGCAGGTGATTTCAGCCTGGCAGCGGGTATTCAGAGGTCGCCATCGCGGGAATCGCCGCCGGCTCAACAGCGGAGGCAAGGGGAACCTGCAATTCCGGCATCGGCTTTGCCTGGAAGAGCAGGCGGCAGGGCCGGGCAATCCAGCGCGCCAGCCAGTTCGATTTCTTCCTGCGGGCGCTGTCTGTTGAAATGCCGGTCTTGGCGTACATCTGCCGGTACAGGCGCGAAATCAACACGAAGGCCAGCCGGGCTTTCAATGACTTCACACAGCGGGAGCGGTCCCAAATCGCCGCAAGGCTGTAAAACTCATCCCACACGCCCTGAGTGCGCTCGCGGAGTTCATCCGAACCCATCGTCGGGTGAGGCATGAACATCTTCGGCCGGCGGTGGGCCGGAATCAACCAGTAGCGCGTAATCGGAATGCCGTCCACCAGCTGCGGGCTCGGCGACTGGGCCTTCTCCCAGGCATGAAAATCGACCGTGCCGGGGAATGGCGTCAGCATGACGAATTGCGCGAAGGTCAGGCCAGCTTGCTTGGCCATTACCGCCGTCGCGTGAAAAGTGTCGGGGCGGTCGGACGGAAGACCGAAGATGAACGACCCCAGAACGTGAATGCCGTATTCACGGAAAGTCTGCAACCGCTGGGCCAGTTTATCGCCGCAAAGGTTGAAGTCCTTGAAGACGGCCTTCAGGCCTTCGGGAGTGACGGCTTCGACGCCGACCAGAGCGCCCATGATCCGCGCCCGCCGCATGGCTTCCAGAAACTCAGTATCCTCGGCCGCTTCCATCGTGATCTGCGTGTAGAAGACCATGTCCTTGGGAAGCAGCGCCAGCCGCTCCATCAGGGTGAAGCGTTCGGCGCGAATCGCTTCCAGCTCCGCGACCTTCTCCGCTTTGCCCTGGCGCCTGGCGAGTTGCAGGTCCGTCAGCGTCACCGGATAGAAATTGTCGTCCGCCAGAGCGATGAACCGGAAGCCCTTGCGGCGCAGTTCGACGATCTCCCGAATGACCCCATCGGAAGCGTGCTGGCGCGGCTTCTGGCCATCCGTGCGCCACACCGAGCAGAACGAGCAATGC
>JBEKHU010000532.1:0-3502 GCA_050012115.1 Bryobacteraceae bacterium
ACCTGAGCGTGCCCGAGAAAGTAGACGCCATTTACCCGCGGTTCATCTGGGACCATTTGCCAGTCGGCATTGCGGGCCTCGTGATCGCGGCCATTCTCGCCGCGGCAATGTCCAATCTGAGCGCTGCGCTCAACTCGCTCAGCTCAACGACCGTGATGGATTTCTACCGCCCGATCCGGCCGCTCCGACCCGAGGGCCACTACCTCTCGGTGGCCCGTTTCGCGACGCTCGGCTGGGGCGTCGTTCTGCTCGCCGTGGGCATCGTCGCCCAGCGCGTGGACTCGGTGCTCGAGGCGGGACTCGGTATTGCGTCGATTCTGTATGGAGGCCTGCTCGGCGTCTTCCTGCTGGGTGTTCTTTTCAAGAGTGTCGGCGAATTGGCCGCCATGGCGGGCATGGCCGCCGGCGTCACCGGCAACCTGATCGTTCGCTTCGCCACGCCCATCGCCTTCACCTGGTACGTGCCCATCGGCACCTCCGTCACCTTGCTGGTTGCATTAGTTGCCGCAACGGTCCACGGAGATTTCCGGCATCGTCAAGCAACAAAGGAGTTCGCATGAGCGTGTCAGTCCCGGTCAGAATGGAACGCGGCCGTCGCGCAGAGGCATCCGCCTGCGCCAGTCGGCGCTGTTTCACGCGGCCGCGCCTAATTCTGATTTCCGAGGAGGCGCGCGATGCCTGAGACCGCGCCCATCTCCTTGCGGCGCGATATGGGCCTGTGGGCCGCGATGTCGATTGTCGTCGGCACGGTCATCGGCAGTGGCATCTTTATCGTGCCGAAGACCATGATCCTCCAGGTCGGCTCGCCGGGCATGGTGCTGCTGGTCTGGGTCTTCGGCGGCCTCCTGACGCTCGCCGGCGCGCTGACCTACGCCGAACTGGCCGCCATGATGCCAGAGGCTGGCGGCGAGTACGTCTACCTGAAGGAGGCTTACGGGCCTTTCTGTGGCTTCGTCTACGGTTGGACGCAAATGTGGGTGGCCAAAAGCGCATCGGTCGCCACGCTGGCCACCGGCTTCTATCTCTACCTCGCCAACTTCTTCCCGGCGCTCGGCCGCGTCGTGGCCCGGATTCCATTGCCGGGCAACAGCGGAGCCCCGCTGGCCGTCCATGTAGGCCCCATCGTATTTTCGTTCGACTGGCTCGCCGTCGAGCCGGGCTCCCTGCTGGTGATCCGCGCCGGGCAACTTTTCGCCATGGTGCTGATCTTTGGCCTCGGTTTCATCAACTGGCTGGGCGTGCGTCAGGGTGCCGGCGTCCAAGTGACCGCCACTCTGCTGAAAGTCGCGCTGCTCGCCGCCATCATCGGCTGCGGCCTGTTTCTCGGCGCCGCGCACGCGGAGAATTTCACGACCTCGGTGCCCGCACCCGGGGGAGCCGTCGGCTTTTTCGCCGCATTGGTCGCGGCGCTATGGGCTTATGACGGCTGGAATAATGTCGGCATGGTCTCCGGCGAAATCCGCAATCCCCGGCGCAATCTTCCCTGGGCCTTGATTCTCGGCACGACGCTGGTGATTCTCATTTATGTTGCCGCGAATTTAGCCTATTTCGCCGTATTGCCTGCCTCCGCGGTCGCCGCGAGCGATCGCGTCCCAGCGGAAATGATGCGCCGCCTCTTCGGTTCACAAGGCGCCGCCGCCGTGAGTCTGGTGGCGATGATCTCGATTTTCGCCGCGCTCAACGGCTCGATTCTCAGCGGATCGCGCGTACCTTATGCGCTCGCGCGCGACGGCTATTTCTTCCGCGCATTTGCCAGTGTCAGCCCGCGGCGCCACGTCCCGGGCTTCTCGATTCTGGCCCTCAGCGCCTGGAGTGCCGTGCTTGTCCTGAGCGGCCGCTACGACCAACTTTTCACGCTGGTGATCTTCCCAAGCTGGATTCTGTACGGAATGGCGACCGCTTCTGTACTAGTACTTCGGCGCAAACGCCCCGATATCCCTCGTCCCTATCGGACGGTCGGCTACCCCGTTGTTCCGGTCGTTTTTGTGCTCGTTGCAGCACTTTTTCTGGGATTTACGTTGAAAAACTCGCCAAGAGAGTCGATTCTGGGCATGATCCTGATCGCCGCGGGCGTTCCATTTTACAGGAATTGGAAGCGCCGTCTGCGGGAATCCACACGAGTTTGAGACGAATTATCCCCGCTAAACCAAAGTATTAGTCCAAACACGGTTGTTTTCATCCACTGAAGTGCGATAGACAGAGTTTAGTAAACAAGCAGCCGCTTCCGATCACCGGGTTTTCGAAGGGCAAACGGAATCATCCGGCGGAAGCGGCGCGATCGTCGCGAGGGTTCAAATGGACGTTGTAAGAATGTTGGATGAATTGAAACGTGAACGGGAGGCCATTGAAGAGGCCATCCTGACCTTGGAGCGGCTGGCCAAGGGGCAGGTCAAGCGGCGCGGACGGCCGCCTGCCTGGATGAGCGAGTTGAACAAAAAGGAGGCCCCCGAACGCCCCGTTCCGGCTGCCATCACCCAGCGCGGGCGTGGCCGCAAACCGGTTGAGGCGTCGGCCGTATAGGTCCGGTCCTGGATCATTCGTAGAGCAGGTACGCTTTTCGGCGTGCGATGAATTCGTCGAGGCGCGGCTTCCATTGCTCTTCGATCGTCTGCGGATCGGTTCCATCTCGCAGCGCGCGAATTACGTCGCGGCTGCCGATGAGCCGAGCGTTCGCTTCCAGGTCGATCTTACCCGGATAGAGCTTCTGCAGGGCCGCGGCGATCTCCAGTCCCAGGCGGGCGGCTGAAAACGACTCCCGGTCCGTGACCAGGAACCGCACTCCCTCCACGGTTTTCCCCTGGCGGTTTGAACTCTCCGGCACGAAGCGCGTCGGATAGAATCTCACCCCGGCGACAAACCGCCGGTTCAGGTAGGCGGCCAATTCCGCGCCCTTCACCCAATCCGCGCCGGCCTGCTCGAACGGCGCAGGCGTTCCTCGCCCCACTGACCAGTTAGTCGCGGCTTCGAGCATCGCGACACCCGGGTACAACAGCGCGGCCTGGAGGCTGCGCATGTTCGGCGACGGGTCCACCCACACCAGACTCGTCGCATCCCACCAGTCCGCGCGCCGCCAATTCTTCATCGGCACGACTTCCAGCTTCGCACCCACGTGATCCTCGCCATTGAACCAGCGAGCCAGTTCGCCCGCCGTCATTCCGTGGCGCAACGCGATCTGGCTGCAACCGACAAAGGACATCAGCTCCCGTTCGAGCACCGGCCCCTCCACGTCGACCCCGTTCAGCGGATTCGGCCGGTCAAGTACGATGATCGGCAACTTCGCCTCCGCCGCGGCCTGCATGGCGTATTTGAGGGTCGAGATGTACGTGTAGAAGCGCGCGCCGACGTCTTGTATGTCGAACACGAGCACATCAGTGTCCTTGAGCATCTTCTCGGATGGCCGGAGGCGCCGGCCTGCGTACAGGCTCCAGATCGGAAGTCCTGTCCTTGCGTCCTTCGCGTTTCCGACGTTCTCCCGGTCTTCCTTGCCCGCGAAGCCGTGCTC
>JBEKHU010000533.1:0-3502 GCA_050012115.1 Bryobacteraceae bacterium
TGGATGTTCATGCCACCGGGTAACTTCATGTTCACCTACTCCTTCAGGTCGCGGACACCTCGCACTTTGCTGTCCGGGAACACTTCTTGAAATCGCCTTACCTCGGGGTTGGCCAGCGCCCGCTGCGCGGCCTCGCCCGGTTCCTGCGCCGCGGACTCCTCTCCCGACTTAGGCGCGGCCGCTGTCCCAGTATGCGCCGCACCCGCGGACTCCTTGGGGCCATCCAAAGACACGGCGTCGCTGATCGACAGCTTCACCTTCACTGTCCGCCCCGCGGCCAGGGCAACGTGGCGCTCGAAGTCGGCGCCGCGCAGACCCATGGCCTGCATCCTCGAGGTGATGAACTCAACGACACCCGGTCCTTCCACAATCTCCGAGTTACGCACGGCGTCCAGCGCCAGGCGGGCGTTCTTCTCCTCGAGCAGGGATGTCAGACGCTCCCGCAAGGTCTCGCCCGCGGGCGCGACCGGCCGCTGCGAGCCCGCGCTCGTTTGGATGCTGCGCGCGGTCAGAGGCGGGGCCTGCGCGGTCCGGGGCTTCTCCGACGCCGACAAATCTCTCAGCGCCTCCTCGATCGGTTTCAGGCGTCCCGCGTGCACCAGACGCAGCATCCCCAGTTCGAGATGCAGACGAGGCTGCAGCGAGTACTGCAATTGAGAGTAGATGTCGATCGCCAGTTGCAGCCAGCGCGTCAGGTCTTCCTCGCCGAACTTCGACGCGGTGTCGCGCAAGCGCGTCTGCTCGTCTTCGCCGGCCGCGATCAGCCGCGTCGGCTTGCCATCGGCACAGGCGATTTTGGCGACGGTCAGATTGCGGAAATAGCGGGCCAATTCACGGCAGAAATGCTGGAAGTTCTTGCCTGCCCGCTCGAGTTCGGCGACGATTTCGAGCATCTCCGCCGTGGAACTTGTCTCCAGGGCGTGAGCCACCCGCGAGAGCGACTCGATGGAATACATGCCGAGCAGGTCTCGCACCGCTTCACCGGTCAGTTTCGCACCGCAACAGGCGATGGCCTGGTCGAGCGCCGAGAGCGAGTCGCGCACGCTGCCCTCGCCGGACTGTGCCAGCACGGCCAGCGCTTCCGGCTCGGTCTCGATGCCCTCCTGGTGGCAGATGTAGTCCATGCGCGCCACAACGTCGGCGAATTCCACCGAACGGAAGTTGAACTGCTGGCAACGCGAGGCGATGGTCGTCGGGATCTTGTGCGACTCCGTTGTGCAGAGAATGAACACCGCCCACTCGGGCGGCTCCTCCAGGGTTTTCAGCAGCGCGTTGAAGGCCTCGCTGGTGATCTGGTGCGCCTCATCGATGATGAACACCTTATAGCGGTCGCGCGCCGGCTGGTAGCGGACGTTTTCCCTCAGCTCGCGCATCTCGTTGATGCCGCGGTTGGAGGCGGCGTCGATTTCGATGACGTCGGGCGCGTTGCCTTGCGGGATCTCGAGGCACGAGGAACACTTACCGCAGGGCGCCGCCGTCGGTCCTTCCACGCAATTCAGACAGCGCGCCACGATCCGCGCGACCGTGGTCTTGCCGGTTCCGCGCTGGCCCGCAAAGATGTAGCCGTGCGCGACGCGCTGGCGCGCGATGGCGTTTTCCAGCGTGGTGCGGACGTGTTCCTGACCGATCAGCTCGTCGAAGCTCTGCGGGCGGTACTTGCGGGCGATGACCTGGTACATGCGGGAGGGGGAAAACTTGCCAGACCCCGGGGGATCCGCGGCACACAGGGTGAACTACTACCGTTGCTTCCTTCCGGACCTGGCGGGGTTCGCAGCCTCCTGTTGCACGGAGCCCGGAGCCTGACTTCTCCCATGCTAGCACGCGCTGTTCCCGGGACCCGCGCGGTTCAGTGGGGGCGTGGACTGGCAGCGGTTGTGGTGTCCGGCTAGGCGAGGCGTGCGCGCGGCGGCTCCATTTACAATCGGAACAATGATCAGAGCGCTCATCTTCGACCTCGGTCGCGTGCTGCTGAACCTCACACCCGAGGCCAGCTATGCCAGAATGGCCGCATTGAGCGGCCTGAGCCGTGATGAAATCCAACTACGACTCCGCGACTCCAGGTTGAACTACGAATTCGAGAGCGGGCGGATCTCCGCGCGCGACTTCGCGCAGAAGGTGTGCGGGTTGTTGGGCACGGCCGTTCCTTTCGAGGACTTCCGCGAGGTGTGGTACGCCATGGTGGACCAGGGCGCCATCATCCCCGAGCAGTTCATTGCCTCGCTCCACAAAAGTTACCGGCTGGTGCTGCTCTCCAACACGAACGAACTCCACTTCGACATGTTGAAGGAGCGCTGCCCGATGCTGAGCCACTTCGACGGCTACACGCTGAGCTACGAAGTTGGCGTGCAAAAGCCGGACGAGGCGATCTATCGCGATGCGGTCGCAAAGGCGAATTGTCAGGCGCGGGAGTGTTTCTACACGGACGACATCCAGGCCTACGTCGAGGCGGCGCGGCGGATCGGGATCCAGGCCGCGCAGTTCCGCGGGCTGGAGGAATTGAAGACGGACCTGCGCGGCGCTGGAGTCGAAATCTGAGCCGACATCCGAGCGCGGCGCGCCAACGGGAGCGGGTCGTGGCAGGCGTAAGGACTGGTCCCACAACGTATCCGCGAACCGCTGCCCAAGGGACCCAGGTGAGGGTGGATCCGCAGAGAGGCCGCACACCATAAGCATGTGCGGCATAAGCCCGCGTGCAGTTCAGTTTAGGAGGCGCGGCTACAGCAGCACGGCGTCGATATCAGGATCGCCGCCTTCATGATGCTCCGCTCCTGCGTCGGCCGCGGGGGAAGCTGCCGCGACGAATGCGCTCGATGTGATCGAGCCTGCGTCCGCGCCCAGGAAGCCCACCAATTCGTCCCGCGAACCGTCAAACAGAGAGTCGAGCAGTTGCCGCAGGGCGCTGTGCCGCACGGTGTCGCGGTCCACTTCGGGCGCGTAGACGAAGTGGCGGCCGGTCTTGCGGCGCGTCACCAACTGTTTTCGCGCCAGGCGCTCCAGCATGGTCATCACCGTCGTGTAGGCGAGAGGACGGCGCCCGGCGAGAGCTTCCTGCACGGTGCGCACATTTGACTCGCCGAGCCGCCAAAGCACGTCGAGGCACTCGAGTTCGAGCGGTGGAGGGATTTCGCGCGCGGCACGCCGGGGCATTGTCTCAACGGCCTCCCGGCGGCTGGTCAGTGAGCGCAGCCTGCAAAGCCGAACTGAGCGCCGTCGCCGGCTTGGGACGCGCGGCAGTTCCCGGCGCCGCCTTCAATTCCGTCGCGTTGCCGGCCTCGCCGACGGGGCGCTCCTCAAGGTAGAACTCCTTGTCCAGCACCTGCCGTTCGAGCGCGGGATTGTAGCCGGTCCATTCCGTCTCCCCGTCGCGATCCTTCTGAACACTGGCGAGCATCGTGGCCATCTTGGCGTCGAGCGTGTCGATCTGATTGAGCAGCAGGGCCTCAAGAAACAGCGGGACTTTCGGTGAACCGAACTCCATCTGTCCATGATGGCTGAGAATCAT
>JBEKHU010000534.1:0-3496 GCA_050012115.1 Bryobacteraceae bacterium
AGATGCTGAAGAAGTAGCCCTCCGGGTCGCGGCGGCCCCGGGTGTCGTTCTCCATGATGCGCAGGATATCCTCGAGGCTCATGATGGTGGTCGCCTTGATGTAGCCCTGCTGGCTCAGCCCGGCGCTGAGCAGCGCGGCGGCCAGCGCTTTCTGATGCGGGCTCATCTGCTTGAGCGTCAATCCCTTGCGTGGACGCCCGAAGCTGCCGGCAAGGTCCAGTGAGGGGATGTAGTGCCAGAAGAACCGCTCCTCGTCCTCAAGCGGGAAGACCGCCAGAGCCCTCTGCTCGGGGGTCAGCGAGGCGAGGAAGTTGCGCGCCGTGAAGACCATGCGCGGCAGAGTGTGAGAGTAGTCATGCGCCACGGCGGCCAGAGCAAGGAGGCAGAGAAGAGCCCAGATTCGCATTCCGCTCATTGTACACCGCAATTCCCATCAAACAGGCAAGATTGAGGGCGCAGAGCGATGCTGGGACACCCTCCAGGCGGATTCGAACCTGCATCTCTCACAAACGCTTTGTCGCGGCTTGCGAGAGCACAGGGGGATATCTGCGTTACGAGAGTGCATTGACCGGGCGGCAGGTTCGACATGACGATCCACAGACGGTTCAACACGGCGCGCGATGGGCGGTGAGCACAAAGCTCGCTCCGCGACTCTCGCTGTCGTTACTCGCTAAGAGTGGTTGGAAAGGCGGGCTAGAAACCGAACTCGCGATGGGCGACCGGCGCCGCGAAGCTGTGGTCGAGGAAGGTATGCGGGTCAATGGGACTGCCGCCCACACGGACCTCGTAGTGAAGATGTGGTGTCGTGACCCGGCCTGTCGCGCCGGAAGCGCCAATGAACTGCCCCATCCGCACTTCCTGGCCCGGAAGCACGTCGATTCGCGAAAGGTGAGCGTAGTACGTCTGAAGACCGCCACCGTGATCGACGACAATCAGGTTGCCGTAACCGCCGCCGGAGTGCTCCGCCGAAGCCACAATTCCGTCGGCGGTCACGCGCACGGGCGTCCCCATTGCGGCCGAGATATCCACCCCGGTGTGAAAGCCTTGCATGCCGCTAAAGGGATCCTCACGCTTCCCGAAATGGCTCAACAAGCGCCCTATCAACGGCCACAGCGACGGCTTGCCATTCACCAGATAACGGCGGGCATAGCTGTTCCCAAAAACGTTAAGGTTGGCCGATTTGAGCAGATTGTACTCGGCCAGCGACTCGTTGAAGCTCGGCTGCTGGACAGGGCCGGAGAGTTTGGATTCGCTGAACTGCACGGTTTGAGCGGCAGCGTTGCGCGAGCCGGGAATCTGCTTGATTCCATAAGCCATGGACACTTCGCTGGCGAGCAGTTGCAGCTGGGCCACCTGGCTCGACTTCTGGCTGGATTCTTTCAGGAGATTCTGATAGCGGGCGCGAAGGGCATCCGTCTGCGCCTGCAAGCGGTTGTATTGAGAGACCTTCCACGCCATCCGCAGGTAGCTGGAGACCATTCCGAAGAGCGTAAAGCAACCAAGCAGGGCCAAGCCCAGAACAGCGAAGATGATCTTCTGATCGATGTGAAACCGGCGGATCCGCCCGTGGAGAGAGTGCGCGAGTACAACTATGAAGTAGGGCTGATTCATCGTCGACCGGTACTTCCACTTCCGACGGGCCGGAACGGGGCCACCCAGACGTGTGACCGCAGCCGGCGCCGCCCAGAGGATAACGGCGATCGTCTGCGAAAATCCCACGCTATCAGGGAAAGGCCCCTGTGTCAATCCGGCACAGGGACGTGTCCGGATTCCCCCTTCATCGATTCCTGGCGCCGATTCGGAAGGCCGGCATGAACCGGCGCATTGCGGCGGCCTAGAACTGGAATCTCATGGAGAACTGCACGGACCTTGGACCGCCGTTGGTCTGAGAAGGATTCATGCCGTTGCCCGTGCCGGCATACAGCATCTGCGTGGCGACGCCGAACAGCGGGCTGGCCAGGTTCGCGCCTGCATTCTGCGTCGGGTTGGCGAAGTTCGGATGATTCAGCGCATTGAAGGCGTCCAAGCGAGCCTGGAGTCGGAACCGGTCCCCGATCGGAAACACACGCCGAAACGCAAGGTCCGCCTGGAAGGCATTGAAACCACGCAGCACGTTGCGTCCGAGATCGCCCTGAGTCCCGGAGGCGGGGGCGGCGAAGGCCGCTGGATTCAGGCGCCGTCCGCCGGGTGCGTTCGGGTCGCTGATCCAGATCGGCGCGCCGGTAAAGTCCGGCCTGACCTGAGCGAAAAAGTAACTGGTGCTGGACGTTGTGGTACTGCCCGTGTCCTGGGTCAGCAAACCTGTGACGTCGAAGGGCAAGCCGGTTCGGGCGGACACAACGCCATCCACAGCCCAGTTGCCCAAGACCCAACGCAGGGCGGTTTGCTTTGGACTGGGGATCTGGTAGCTGAAGGTGCTGGTCACGTTCTGCCGGACGTCGAAGTTGGAATCGCCCTTGGAGCCGCCGAAGAGCGCAAAACCGCTCCCGCCAACGTCGCTCGATGAGGTGTCGATGGAGTGGCTCCAGGTGTAGGCGGCCTGTGCCTGGAGACCGTGGCTGAGCGTCCGGCGGTACTGCGCCTGGAGCGCGTTATAGTCGGATGAACCACCGTTGGTTGTGACCAGCGCCATGTCATAGGCGGTCGTGAAAAACGAGGGGGCGCTGGTCTGAAGGAGCAGACGGTGACCCAGCGTGCCGACGTAGCCGACGCTCAGGACCTGGCCCGCGCCTAGCCAGCGCTCGAGGATCGCGTTGTACTGATAAACCCTCGGCGACGCCAGGTTCGCATCGGCGGCGAAGACCTGCCCATACGGCTCAATAGGGGGAAGGCCCGGCGGCGTCTGCAGGCTCGCGCTAATCGGAAAGGACGGCGATGTGGTGATGACCGTATTCACGTAGGGAGCGCTGTTGAACGCATTGGCACTGGCTCCGTAGCCGGTGTCGTAGAAAATGCCAAAACCGCCGCGCAGCAGCGTGAGGTGATTGCCAGTGCCGCGGAGTTGGTAGGCGAGCCCGAACCTGGGCGCGAAATTGTACCAGCCGGTTTTGTACAGCGGATTGGAAGAACTCAGGTTGTAGGAAGAGTCGAGTCCCAGCAACGATGGGCCGCTTCGGGCAAAAGGCGCGGGGTTGACGTCCCAACGGAAGCCGTAGGTCAGCGTCAATCGGCTCGTCTTTTTCCAACTGTCCTGCATGTAGAAGGCGTAGTTCAGGTACATCGGGTAGCGCTCGGTGGCGTTCGAGCTGACGACATAGGTGGTCGCCGTGCCGGTCAACAAGCCACCGTTGGAACCGTTTAAACCGTCGAAGCTGACATCCTCACTGTAGGGCAGGTAACGGTAGGTCGGCATGAGGCCGCGGACGTCCGCGCCGGCTTTGTATTGATGCCCGCCGTCCGAGACCGACTGCGTGAAGACGAGGTTCGCCTGGTTCTGGGCGTTGTCGTTGCTCTGGCCTTTGGAGTAACCGCCGATGCCTATCGCTTGGAAGGAGTA
>JBEKHU010000535.1:0-3485 GCA_050012115.1 Bryobacteraceae bacterium
GCGAGAGAGAGAACGGGGCAAGTTCGACTCTGGCCGCGGGTCGGGTTGCGTCGTCATATGAGTTCGATCCCTCTTCTAATGTCCTGCCTGCACCAAGAAACTGCACTGCCAGCACCGCGGGGACGTACGCTTGGGTTTCACGAGGCAGCATTCCGGACGTGGAGAGGCGCCAGAAATCCCGGTCCTGAGCCTGTTCAATCGCACTTTGAACACGCCTTTCGCCCGCATTGTATGCGGCCAAGGCCAATGTCCAGTCTCCAAACCTACCATAGAGAGATTTCAGGTAGCGCGCCGCGGCGCGTGTGGACTTCTCCGGGTCGGTGCGCTCGTCACTCCGGTCCATTTGCAGCCCGAATGCCGTGGCCGTCTGGGGAATCAACTGCCAGATCCCCAGGGCGTTCTTGGGCGACCTGGCTGCCGGATCGTACCCGCTTTCGACGAGTCCGATCCAAACCAACTCCGGCGGGAGCCCTTCCTCGCGCAGGATGTGCTGGATCATCGGCCGGTATGTCCGCAGCCGGCTCACGGACGATCGGTAGCGCTTCAGTCCGGGACCCTGGAAGTAGCGGACGAAGTCCGCGATGATGGGCCGAAGCGGCGTGGTACCAGGTAACACCTGGGCTGTGGCGCCGTTGGGTGGCGCGTGCATCGTCGTGGAGACCGAATCCCTGGCGCTCCGCTCCTGCTCAGCACGTTCCAACACTTCATTCAACATGTATTGCCATCGAGGAATGCCCTCCGCCGCGACCAAGCGCGGGGCTGAGAAGAGCGCGAGGAGCAACAGGACTTGCGCCGAACGAGCGGTCGCTTTCCTCTTCGAGTTCATTCGCCCTGCCACACGATCGCTGGAGCACTTCAGGCGCCAATCAGGAGCTGGCGGACTAAACGACATCGTTCCATGCGGTTACGTGCGGTTCTCATCGGCCAGAGACCTAGCGAGAGGCGCTGGACTGCCGAATATTCTCCAACGCGAGTCCGAGAATCTCCAATTCACGACCCACTTATGACGCTCACGACTCAACGACATCGAACGATAAGACCCGCGAAGTGAAGGAGTTAGCTCGCCGTTGTGCCAGTTGGCCCGGGGCGTGCCTTACTCGGGCGAGTGGTAACCAGGAAGGACAACACGGTGCGATCACCTTTGATGGGCCAGGCGCTGCTGCTCGTGCCACTCCTCGCCCCCGGGCTCTGGGCGCAGGCGGATCGGACGGAGCTCAAGGATCTCTTGGCCGAGGCTCTGACCAACAATCCGGAGGTCGTCGCGGCGCAAAAGCGTTATGAGGCGTCGCGGCAACGACCGAGTCAGCTCAGTAGCCTGCCTGATCCGATGTTCTCCCCCGGCTACAACAGCAGCGGTAGGCCCTGGCCGGGTGCCGGACTTGGGACCGACGTAACCAGCAACATCGGGATCATGGTCTCTCAAGAGATCCCATTCCCTGGAAAGCGCAAGCTGGCCGGCGACATGGCGATCAAGGAATCCGAAGCGGAATGGCAACAGTACCAGCAGACGAAACTGGGCGTGGTCTCCCGGATCGAGCAGGCCTACTTCCGCCGGGCTTATGCATTTGCCGCTGTGGACGTATTGAGCCGCAACGTCGATCTGCTGCGCAAGTTCTTGAAGATCACCGAAGCCCGCTACTCGGTTGGCAAGGCGGCCCAGCAGGATGTCTTCAAGGCGCAAACGCAGATCACAATCCTGGAGACCAAACGCCTGCAGCTCGAACGCGAAAAGCGTGCGAGAGCGGCCGAAATCAACAGCCTGGTGAACCGCGCGCCGGGATCGCCGCTTGGACGACCTACTGACCTTCGAGCGATGGATCTGCCAGCCGGACTCCAGGATCTCTATGTTTCGGCTCGTGAGAACTCACCCATGTTGCACCGTGACGAAAAGATGATTCAACGCGCAGAAGTGGCGGTCAACATGGCGCGCAAGGAATACTATCCGGACTTCACGTTGAACGGTGGCTACTACAACATGGGCGGCATGCCTCCGATGTACATGTTTCGAGCCGACTTCAAGATTCCGCTCTACTACTTTCGAAAACAGCGTGCCGCCGTGACGGAGCAGTCACAGAACCTGGCCCAATCGCGAAAGACGTACGAAGCCACCAATCAGGATCTCCACTTTCGCATTCAGGACGAATACCTGATGGCCGAAACGGCTTCACAACTGTTGAAGCTCTATGACAAAGCGGTAATCCCGCAGGCCAGTCTGGCTCTGGAATCTTCTTTATCTTCTTATGAGACCGGATCCGTTGATTTCCTGAGTGTGTTGATGAACTACACCACGGTCGTTGACTACCAAATGAACTACTACGAGGAGCTGCAGAACCTCTATCTCGCCCTCGCCCGTCTTGAAGAGATGACGGGACGTCCGCTGGTCCAGTGAGGCATGATTCCATGAAAGCTCCTCGCATTCTTCTACTCCTTGCGTTAATCGCCGTCGCGTTTGTCGGTGGTTTCGGGTATGGACGCTGGTATGGACCGTACGATCACTCAGGAGTCGCATCGAACAAGCCCAAGGGCTATCACTGCCCGATGCATCCGAACTACCACTCTGACAAGCCCGGCGTATGCCCGATCTGCGGCATGAAGCTGGTGCCGGACGATGATTCGGCTCATCCCCTCGGCGCGGAGGCCTTAAAGCCAACGGGCAAGATCCTGTATTACAGGGATCCGAAGGCGCCCGACTTCAAATCGGACAAGCCGGGCATCAATCCGGAAACTGGAAGCAACCTCGAGCCGGTCTATGAGAATGATCCGGCCTCGATGCCAATGGGCACTATTCGAGTGAGCCCGGAAAAGCAGCAGTTGGTCGGGGTGAAGTTCGACGAGGTAACGCGCGGCGCAGGCGTCCACTCGTTCCGCTCGGTGGGCCAGGTCGCGATGGACGAGACTCGCTTCACCAAAGTCCAAACCAGGATCGACGGCTGGATTGAGAAGGTGTACGTCGATTTCACCGGCAAGTTTGTCGAAAAGGGCCAGCCGCTTCTGACCATGTACAGCCCGGAGATGCTGGCCAGCCAGCGGGAATACCTACTCGCTCTCCGCAGTAGGGACATCATGAAAGGCAGCCCGCTCGCCGACTCGCAGCAGCAGAGCGACTCGCTCCTGGCCGCGTCGCGCAAACGGTTGGAGCTATTCTCGCTGAGCGAGGCCCAGATCGAGGAGATCACACGAACCCAGCAGCCTCTCACCAACATCACCATTTACTCACCCATCAGCGGGTATGTGATGATGCGCAACGCATTTCCCAAGCAGCGCATCACTCCGGAGACCGAACTTTATACGGTTGTCGACTTGAGCAAGGTTTGGATCATGGCCGACATCTTCGAGAACGAGGCCTCAATGATTCAAGTCGGAATGCCGGCGCGGGTGAACCTCTCCTATGGGAGCGGCCGGAAGATCAACGGCCGCGTGAGCTACATCCAGCCGCAGGTCGACCCCACGACTCGAACATTGAAGGTCCGCATCGAAGCCGACAA
>JBEKHU010000536.1:0-3483 GCA_050012115.1 Bryobacteraceae bacterium
TAGCCCGGTTGTTTCACCACGATCGCAGCGAGGCGCGATGAGAGGGCCCCAACATCAAACAATGCCACGAGGCGCGCGACCGTAGCCGACCGGAGGCGTACTTGACAGTACGTCGAGGACGGGGGGCGCCCCCTGGGCCCAGCGCAACGCCGTAGATGCGGCCCTATCGCGCGCCGTAGCCGATTGCTGGTGAAACATCCGGGCCCGGCGCCCTGTCCGTTGCGCTACTTGATTTCGCCGTGCATGGCGGCCTTGGCGAACTCACCCGAAGCGTTGAGCGTGTAGTTCCAATCTTTGATCAGCGTCGGGCCCCATTCCGGATCGAAACACCACACCGTCCAGCCGATGTTCTTGCTCTCGAGATACTTGATAATCGCCGGGCCGTACGCGGCCAGCGCTGCGCTGTTGCCAAAACCGCCGCCGCCTGTCGGAGCAGCGGGAGGAGTCGCGGGAATCGGGGTTCCCGGCGCGGCGAATCCGCCGAATTCCGTGGCGATCAGCGGGTACCTGGCGGCCGCGAAACCGAAATCCTCGTCCCACTTCGGCTCCCACGGCCGGGTCCGCTTGTGCATATAGGGGTGGACGGTGTAGCCGATACCCTCTGCCGCGATAGGGTTGAGGTTCAGCGGGGTGAGATCGTAGGCCCAGTCGAAACCGGCTACCAGCGGAATCACCTGCCGCGTGTTGGCGCGGATCACGGCAATCTCGTCTTCCACGATCGTCTTCCACGCGTCCCAGGAAACTCTGCCGAACGCCGCCGGTTCGTTGAACAGCTCGAAGAAAGCCACCGTGTTGTGGCGGCCATAGCGTCGGGACATGGCGCGCCAGAATCCGTAGGTCTCTTCCTTCGTCGTGTCGTACATCTGGTCCTGATAGACGCCCTTCGTCATGTTGCCGATAGAGTGCCAGTAGATCATGATGTACATGCCCAGGTCGGTGGCCCATTCCACGGCCTGGTCCAGGAGTTTGATGTACTCCGCCCCGCCGCGCTCCCGCCACGCCACCGGGTGCACGGGAATGCGCAGCAGCGTGGTCCCCATCTCCTTGACCTTTGTGAAGTGCTCCTTGTTCCAGTGCCCCTGCATCTGGAGCTTGTCGGGATCGGAGATACACAGCCCGCGGAACAGCACCGGTTTGCCATCCGGATCGACGAACCGATTCCCCTTCACCGCGATCAACGGCATCTTCGTGGCGTCGCGGAGAGCAGCGCCGCGGCCGACTCCGGGAGCCTCGTCCCGCCACCAATAGTGTGTGCGCGCCGGTGCGGGCTGCGGGTTGGCCTGCGCCAAGACCATCGCCGGGCACCACAACAACGCCAGGACAACTGATCCCATTACTGCAAATCGCTTCATGACACGCCTCTTTCTGATTCGGTTAGAAACGCCGGGGTGAGCCGACCGTTGTCTTGTACCAGTTCGATAGAGAGTCTAACTCACAACGTTAGTGAAAAACCGCTGCCGGCGGATGCTACGACATCTGCGGGTCGGGCCTGAAGCACTCCCCTGGAATCGGCGGGTACAACTCCTCCAGTCCTTCCCGCAGCTCGACGCCCAATCCCGGCTTATCCGGGAGATCGAAGAAACCGTCCTTCACGACCGGGCCGTCTTTGAGCACCCCCTCCTTGAACGGATCGGGAGTCATGTTCATTTCGAGCAGCAAACGGTTCGGCGATGCGGCCATCAGATGCGCGTTGGCGACGGCCATCAGCCCATCGCCCCAGTTATGCGTGCACAGCAGCTTGCCGCGCGTGTGCGCCATGCGGGCCATGTGCCAGGCCTCGGTGAGGCCGGCGTCGTCGCAGGAGTGCTGCACGATGTCATAGGCGCCGCTGTCGAGCATCTCCGCGTTCTCGGCCCGGTTGCCGCGTTTCTCGCCGCCCGAGATCTTGACTGTCGGGAGCGCCTGCTTTATCGCGAGGTAGTCCTGGGGTATCCGGGCCGTGGGTTCCTCGAACCACAGGAACTTCAGCGCCTCCAGCACCGGCGCGAGTTCCAGGCACTGCGCGACCGACCAGCGCATATTGGCTTCCTGAATGAGCTGAAACTCCGGTCCCACGGCCTGCCGCATGCGGTGCAGGTACGGAATGAAGTCGGAGATGCGGATGCCGAGCTGGCCGAAGCCCGCCCCGGGACGGAACTTGAAAGCCTTGTAGCCGTTCTTCTGGTGCGCCAGCGCCTGCTTCACCAGGTCCTCCGGGCCGGGAAAACGGGAACCCTTACGCCAGGAGAACTCGCCGCCGCTGGCGTACACCGGGATGCGCGTTAGCGGTTCGGTATCGATGGCCAGCAGCCGGTAGAGCGGCACACCCTGTGACCTGGCGATGATGTCCCACAGCGCGGTGTCCACGCCGCCCCACGCCCCCCGGCCTCCCGGACCGCTGATGCCGCCCGAGAGCTCCTCGACATCGTAGGGGTTCTTGCCCTTGAGAATGGGCGCGATCACCGCCCCGGTGTACTCCTTCATCTGCCGCGGGCCCTTGAACTGGTTGCAGCTCCCCAGGCCGGTGATCCCCGCGTCGGTGGACACCGTGACGATGGCCGACTCGGTCTTCCAGGCGACGACGTGGTTGTCCGCGTCGGGCCACTCCTCGCCGGACTTGAGCCGGTACGAGAGATGCATCAGCCGGACGCCGGTGATCCTTATGTTCTGGCGCCGGAGGCCCTCCACCGGATGATGGCGGAGGCCCAGCTTCTTCGTCCGCGCCTTCCCGGCCGAAGAGGCCAGCGCGGACCCTGCCGTGACGGCGGACGCGCCGAGCAGGCCGCGCCGCGAAATGAGTTCCATAGGACGTTCGCTCCCCTATCAATCAGTAAACAACTGGCCCCGACCAGTCAATGCAGGCGGGAGCGCGGTCGCCTTCAGCCACGCGCGGGGACCAAGGCTACTCCCGTTAGACGTGTGTTCTGACGAGGGAAGACGGGAAATGAGTGCGCGGACTACGCGTCCTTGCGGCGCGAGCCGAACAGCGCCGTGCCCACGCGGACCATGGTCGAGCCTTCCTGAATGGCCACTTCGAGATCGTGCGACATGCCCATCGAGAGCCCCAACACGCCCACCTCGGCGGCGAGCGCGCGCAGCTTCTGAAAACACGGGCGGGCCGATTCGGGGTCGCCCGACCAGGGCGGCATGGTCATCAGGCCGGTCAACGACAACGAGGGCTGGGCGCGAATCAGATCGACAAGCGCGGGCACGTCAGCGGGCGCGCAGCCGTATTTGCTCTGCTCCGCGGAGAGCTTGACCTCGATCATGACCTCCAGCGGGCGTTCCTCCGCGGCCAGACGGCGGGCCAGTTTCTCGCTGTCCACGGTCTGGATGACGTCGAACAGTTCCGCCGCCCGGTGGCTCTTGTTCGACTGCAGGTGGCCGATCAGATGGAAACGCGCGCCGGCCAGCGAGCGCACCTGGGGGGCCTTGGTTTCGAACTCCTGGACGTAGTTTTCGCCAAACTCGCGCAGGCCCAGCGCGTAGGCATCGAGGATCGCC
>JBEKHU010000537.1:0-3482 GCA_050012115.1 Bryobacteraceae bacterium
GATCTGGCGCGAGACCATCCCCCTGGTGCGCGCCTATCCGTTCACCGGTTGCGGTCTGGGAACCTTTGAAAGCGCTTTCCTCCGCTACAAGCGCGTGGCCCCGATGTTCATCGTGGACTACGCGCACAACGATTATCTGCAGGTCCTGGCCGAGCTCGGCCTGATCGGATTCCTGCTCGGCATGGCTCTGGTCTGGCGCATCATGACCCGCGTCGTGCGGGTGGCGCTGTTCCATAAGCAGTCCCCAGGCTGGGAATTGGCGCTCGGTCTCGCCGGCGGCATCGCCGCGCTGCTGCTGCACAGCCTGACCGACTTCAACCTCTACATCCCGGCCAACGCCATGACTTTGGCCTGGATCTGCGGCCTCGCCTCCGTCCCCGCCCTCGGCGCCGACTGAGAAAGAGGCCGCCGCGCGTCGCCGTTTCTGAGCTGCGATCGTGAGGGAGCGGTTTCCGCGTTGTTACCGAGCCGCGACTTTAAGGAGCGGTTGCTTCGCTGTCCCCGTGTTTTCCTATCGAGGATGCTCGGTCAGCCGCCTCTCCCTCCTACTCTTGGCTTGTTGCGAACACATCGTGACCTGGACCCAATCTCAACCGTTCTCTTCGCCCGCCTAATGCATCCCAGCGCCATAGTAACAGGTAAGATTTTCTGGTCGCGCCGTGATCCGACCGGTAGTATCTCCCGGTCGGGACGTTTTATTTTCGTAAATCAGCCACAACTCGTTGATCCTGGGGGCGGCCGTACTTTGGCCAACATCGTGCACTTAGGTCGGGTGGAGGGAAACCAGATGAGTACGACAAACGAGTTCAACACCAATACACAAGAAAGAGTTTCGCGGCACAGTTCATGGATACCTGTTCTCGGCGTGGCCCTGCTGTTAGTGGCGGGCTTCGCTTTCTTTGAGTTCACTCGAATCCAAGGCCTGTCCGGTCACTTGGCATCGACACAACAACAGGTAGCAGATCTGAAGACGGGCGCTGAGCAGAATGCCATCCTGCAGCGCCAGAGTCTGGACGAGCTGCGCTCCGCAATGAGTGTGCAACAGAACGAAACCGGCGTGGCGCTAACCAAGACGCAGCAGGCGGCGCAGCACAAGGCCGAAGCTATCGCCGCTCGGATCCGGAAAGAACAGTCGGCGCACAATGCCGCCATCGACGCCGAATTGAACCAGGTAAAAGAGTCGGCTGACCAGACTTCCAGCAAGCTGGACGGCGTTCGGGGCGATGTCTCCTCCGTTCGCGATGACGTCGCTTCGGCCAAGACGGACATCGCCAAATCCGTCGGCGATTTGCAGAGCGTGCGCGGCGACCTGGGCGTCATGAGCGGGCTGGTCGCAACCAATTCGACCGAAATCGACATGCTGCGTAAACTGGGCGACCGCACGATTTCCGAGTTCACGTTGTCCCGGAGCGACGGCATGGTGAAGGTGGGCGACATCCAGTTACGTCTTGTGCGCACCGTGCCCAAGCGCAACATGTATTCGCTGCTTGTCAACGCCGACGATAAGACGATCGAGAAGCACAACAAGAACACCAACGAACCGGTGCAGTTCTACGTCACATCGAAGGCGCACCAACCCTACGAGATCGTAGTCAACGAAGTCTCGAAGCAGACGGTCAAGGGCTACCTGGCCGCGCCGAAGGTGCAAACCGCGCGCAACTAGTGCACCGCCCATTGGAGCTTGAAAGCAGCGCGCGGTCCCAAGAAGGTTTTTGTGGGCCGCGCGTATTTTTTTCTCTTACCCTGTTCGACATTCCCACCTCTCACGCACAGCACAAGCCCGACCGGCCGAGTGATCGGCCGGTCCGCCCTGGCGGTGGGTAACTTGCACCCGAGTTATGAAAGTCATGCAAAAGGCGAATGGGACACAGGCTGTCACCTTTGCTGTTTCCCCGGCCTCGCCTCCGTCCCCGCGCTGGGCGCCGACTGATCGCCGCCGCGATTCCGATTCAAAGCCGCGACCCCGTTTCACGGCCGCGACCGGGAGCGGTTCTTCCGAGCCATCTTGCGAGCCGTGGCTGCTACGAGCCGCGACTGTAAGGAGCGGTTGCTTCGCCACGACCGCAGGGAGTGGTCGTGCCGAACCGGGCGTCTGAAGCAGCGGCCGCGAGCGTCTCCGTCGAACGCATGACGGCGGCGGTTACCGCGGGCGCAGGAAGTGGCACAAGGGTCAAGCTTGACCCTGTACTCCCGTAACCTACTGATTCCAGGCAGGCGAGGAGGTCAAGCTTGACCCTCTTGCCGGGGCGATGGGGCACTGCGGAGCGCGACGACGACCATCCTAACGAACAAGGACGAGGTGTATGATTTGGGAACGTGGGTCGGCCGCAAGCAGGCCTTTGCCGCGCTGGCCGGACGCTGCGCGGAAACCGCGGGCCGACGACTCTATCCCAAGGCGCCATTTCCTTCGTTAGCGCGACTTAAAGGACGTTATGTTGCAGGAATTGGTATGGTGGGCCACTTCTTGCGCAAGGCCACTTGAGCAAGGAAGTAGATGAACGCCATGATGCCGTTCGTGTCGGGCTCGTTGTTGTGGAGTAGACGCGTGACGGGCGGCGTTTCGGGATTCTCTGACCAGTAGGCCTTTAACCAGTCTGGGCTCGGCTTGCGCCCGTCGTTGAACCAGGGCTGTGGGTCGTCGTCGTTGATGAGGACTCCCAGTACGAATTGCATGTCGGAGGCGGTGCGCAGAAGGCTCTGACGCTGCTTCAACTGCTGAGTAAGCGCTTCTCTTTCACTCTTGGTACCTGTCCGCTTTATTTCAATGATCGCTCGGACGGAGAAGAGGGGCACTAGCGCAAACTCACCGGATTCGAAGATCGCAGGCAATTCGGACGGGTCCCATACGATCACATCGCACTGAGGCAGGCTGCCCAGCCCTCGCGTCTTGTCCTGCGACCGAGTGACCGCTCCCGTGGATATCTGAAAACACTGGCCGAGCACATTTTTGATCATCGACCGTACATACGCCTCGGCGTAAGCACCGGTAATGGCCGGGTTGGTAACGAAGCTTGAGAACAAGGCATTGGCCTGAAAGGGCTGAGCAAACGCTTGGGCGTACAGGTTCCAATAGTCATCGAAAACTGACCATGTATCGCTCATGCCGGAAGGGTATCATTTCTGCCAGCCCCAGTTCCCGGATAATGAAGGTGTCTCCGTGCCAGCCAAACCGGCCATCTTGGAAGCACTCGTCCGCCGCGCGCGCCGCCGCGCCAGCCTGCAGACGATTGCCGCGGGCGCGTTCCAGGCCCTCTCCGCCGCGCTCGTTGCCGCCGCCCTGCTCCTGGTCGCCGGCACGGCCGTCGTCGCCTGGTACGTGCCGCTGTTGGTCTTCGGAGCGGCGCTGGGCGCAATCCTGTGGACCCGCCGCGCAGCCCTGCCCCGCGATTACGACACGGCCCAGCGCCTCGACTCGCTGCTGCAGCTCGGCGATCTGCTCTCGTCGGCCTGGCATGCGGCGCGCGCCGCGCCCCAGGCCAGCT
>JBEKHU010000538.1:0-3480 GCA_050012115.1 Bryobacteraceae bacterium
GGCCATGGGCAACGCCAAGGAAATGATCAACGCCGCCAAAGAACTCGTTGCCTTGGATCCGAAGAATGTCAAAGGACTTTATTGGGTCAACCTGTTGACGGTGAGTCTCCAGGACAAGAGTCCCGAGGCCCTCGACGCCGGCGACAACGCCGCCAAGGGACTGCTCGAGGCCATACCAGTCTTCTTCGACCCCGCGAAAAAGCCGGCCACGACTTCCGACGACGATTGGAAGAAGAGCCGGACGGACATGGAGACCATTGCCCATCGCACCATGGGCTGGTGCGCCATGCAGCGCGGCCAGAACGAAACGGCCGAGAAGGAATTCCTCACCGTGTTGCAGAACAACCCGAACGACGCCGAGGCTTCGCTTTGGGCTGGAACGGTGATCGCCAAGCAGCGCAAGCTCGAAAAGCAGTCGGCGGCGCTAGAAGAAATCGCCCGCGCGGCATACTACGAGGGCCCGGGCGCTCTGCCGCCTGCTACGCGCACGCCGCTGCAGGCGTATCTGGAAAAGACCTACATCAACTTCCACGGCGATAAGGCCGGTCTGCCCGAGCTGATTGAGCTGGCCAAAAAGAGTGCTCTGCCTCCGGCCGACCTGAAGATCAAGTCGAAGGACGAGATCCTGCAGGACCAGGAAAAAGAGTTGCAGACGACGAACCCGCAACTCGCGTTGTGGGTGAAGATCAAGCAGGAACTCAGCGGGCCGGGCGGCCAGCAGTACTTCGAGGGTACTCTCAAGGGCGCGGCCATTCCGGGCGGCGCCGCCGGGGTGCAGAAGTTCAAGGCCACCGTGGTGGGAACGGCGCCGGAGAAGAAGCCGACCATGGTCATTGTCGGCATCTCGAGCAAGGACATGAGCGAAGTCACGCTGAAGTTCGAGAAGCCCTTGGCCGCGGTTCCGGAGAAAGGAACGGAGATCGAGTTCTCCGGTTCTCCCTCCGCATTTACCCCCGATCCGCAAATGTTGACTTTCGACGTGTTGCCGGAAGACGTCACCGGACTGCCGAAGCCGGCGCCGCCCAAGAAGGCTCCGGCGAAGAAGGCCGCCCCGAAGAAGTAAGCGGACTCACAATACAGAGCATCGGGACGCCGGCCTCAGGGCCGGCGTCTTCGCTTCCGGGGCATCGTTTCGGCCCGGGTGGCACTGCCGCCAGCGGCAGATGAGTGGCGAATGGAGTGCACTGCCTGCCAGGTGAGAACTGCGACAGGAGTTCGTGCCAGCCTTTGTCGCTGGCACCGACGCGCGGCTGCCTCAAGCCGCGAGAATCCTGCGGACGGCAGTCTGGGGAATAACGGGTTCCCGCATGCTTCAAAACGGCCAAGCAGGAAAGGCTTTCGGCGGGGAGGCACTGGTCGTTCCGCCTTGCCCGGCGCCGCTGCGTGTCCGGCTGGTCAAGATCGTTTGGATTCGTTGTCTAGACCGCCAGTACTAAGCCTCGAACCGTGCCACGGTGGTACTAGGATCGTACTGCGCTTGGTCAAGACCATGATTTCAGGGCGCAACGAGGGCAAGGAAGAATTACCATTCAAGTGACGGGACGTGAGAATTGGGGAAGCGATCTGCCATGGGCGACCGCAGGTGCGGGTGTGAGTCCGGGATCCCGTATCGGGAGACCTTCGAACTGGTTCTTGCGACGGCCATGCGAAGGACCGGTAGGCGGGCAGCGAGCCGACAATTCATCCCACGGATGGGGATTCGCTCCGCCGCTGCGGTGCATGAGGCTTGGCCGCGGGAGAGAGCCTGCGCGGTGCGACCGGCACCTGGAGCCTCTTCTCTGAAGGGCGGGTCATGAGAAGCCTCTTCTCCAAATTTGCTTTCCTGCAGTTCCTATTCGTGTTGCTGGCGGGGTCCGTTGTCTACGTCCTGGTGGAGCGCGATCAGGAGAGCAGGTTGCAGGAGGCTTTCGTTGCCAACGGGCGTAGTCTCGCCGGAACCATATCGAAAGCCATCGAACCCGCTCTGATCAAAAGCAACCGCATACCGGTTCAGTCCGTGCTCGATGCTGCGCGCAGGAGTTCCGATGTCCAGTGGGCTTATCTGTTGGCGCCCGATCGCAAAGTCGTGGCGCATACTTTTGGGCCGGATTTCCCGCAGGCTTTGCTGACAGTCCAGACTCCGGTCGGCCAGGACTGGCTCGATCTGAGTCTGACAGGCGAGACGAAACCGCTAACCGTGTTCTCCCGGCCGGTTTCGAAAGGCACTGCCGGCACGGTTTACGTCGGCCTGGACCGCGAGCCCCTGCTGCAGTCCATCCGCCGGATGGAGATCACGTTGCTTACCGGCATCGGCGGCGTCGCCTTGTTCGGGTTTCTGGTTTTCCTGGTCTTGGCGCGGGGTCTTCTCAATCCGATCCGGGTGCTGACGAGGGAGGCCTCCCTGCTCAAACGGGGCCAGGCTGACGCCTTTCGGTGGCTGCCGGCTCAATCCAACGACGAATTCGCGGTGCTCACCGACGCCTTCAACACTCTGGCGGCCGAGCTTCGTGAACGCACCGACAAGTTGGAAGAACGGGTTGCCGAGCGGACCCAGGAGTTGATGCGCCGGAACGCGGAATTAGCCATCGAAATCGTGGAGCGCAAGCGCGCGGAGCGCGAGTCGCTTCTGGCCAAGGATGCCGCCGAAACGGCCAATCGCGCTAAGAGCGCGTTCCTGGCCAACATCAGCCATGAACTGCGGACTCCCATGAACGGGATTCTCGGCACGACCGAACTGATCCAGGCGACCGGACTCGACCACCAGCAGAGCGAGTATTTCGACATCATCAGGAGTTCTGCCCAGGCTCTGCTCGTGGTCATCAACGACGTCCTGGACTTCTCGAAGATTGAAGCTGGGAAATTCGATCTGGACCTGATCGACTTCGACTTGTCCGCCCTGATCCACGACACCGTCAAGCCCCTCGCCCTGAAAGCGGAAGAGAACGGCGTCGAACTCCTGTGCCGCATCGATCCGGTCGTGCCGGACCTGGTCCATGGGGACCCCGTCCGGGTGCGGCAGGTCCTGACAAACCTAGCAGGCAACGCGATCAAATTCACAATCAAGGGCGAAATTGAAATCTCCGTGGGGATGGAGTCGCGGGGAGACAGATTCAACGTCCTGCATTTCAGCGTGCGCGATACCGGCATCGGCATCCCGTTGGACCAACAAGAGGCGATCTTCGAACCCTTCCGCCAGGCCGATATCTCCATGACCAGGAAGTTCGGCGGCACGGGTTTGGGCCTCTCCATCAGCTCTCGCCTGGTGCACATGATGGGCGGGAAAATCTGGCTCGAGAGCGAAGTGGGCAAGGGCAGCACGTTCCACTTCACCGTGCGACTTGACCATGCCTCGGCCGCAACCGTCGCTCCGATCGAGGGTCTCGAGAAGCACTTCACCGGCCTGCGCGTGCTCGCTGTGGACGACAACCCCACCAGCCGGAAGATCCTGCACGAGTATATCACCCACGCCGGCATGCTGGCGGTCGTGCGTCCGGATGCCGC
>JBEKHU010000539.1:0-3478 GCA_050012115.1 Bryobacteraceae bacterium
TCGACGAGCCCAGTGAGCGTCACCATGGATTCCACTAAGAATGTCGCGGCGAACTTCACCGCTTTCGCCAGCCCGTCCATCGCGGTTGCGATCACCGGCGCGGCCAACGGCCAGGGAAACAACGAACGCAACTATACCCTGCAGCTGAAAAACAACGGGACCGGCCTCGGAACGGCCTGCCAGATTACCGCTCTGTCCGCAGCCACTTTGGTCGGAAACGGCAACGTGAATATTAAGACCAAATTGCCGCTGGCCTACGGAGATCTGGGCACGGCCTCGAAAGTGATTGAGGCCAACGTGCCGCCTAAGGTGCAGCAGTTCAGCCTGACCGCCGCGGGCAGTTGTCAGAACACGGCTTGGCAGACTGTGCCCTTCAGCACAACGATGACGGTTGCCCGATAGCCGTCGAAGACTCGATAGGAGTCGAAGAGAGAATCAGCGGAGTCGCGCCTCTCGCCATCGTGGCGCTCGCTCTCGTTGTGTTCAGCCGCCGTCGTGCGCCGCGCGAACCGCCCTTCCGGCACTCCCGGTCCGGCTCTACCGCGCGGCGCGGTCGCCCCTTCGCACCGCGGCGCCACCCACCGGCGCCGCGTCCAGCCGCCGTCGTACTCTGAGCCAGATCCGGCAGATCGGCGTGGCTCAGGCGTCTTCGAGCGGCCTGCAACGCGACTCAAAGATCTCGATCAATGCCGGTTTGCTCACTCCTCCTGATGCAACTGCCACAACCAGGTCCACGAATTCTGGCTCTTCGAACATTGGCTCCCAGGTGTTCATCAGCAGGAATGTGATGGCGGCGTTGGCGCCCGTTCGTTTGTTGCCGTCGAGGAACGGGTGGTTCTGGCACAGATGAAAAAGGTACGCCGCCGCCATGGCCGGAATGGAGGCGTGCAGGGATTCGCCGCCGAATGTCGCCCGCGGCGTGGCTACGGCCGATTCAAGTCCAGCGGCGTCGCGCACTCCCGGAGATCCGCCGTAGCGCTCGATCTGTTGCTCGTGGATCTCCAGGATCTCATCCAGCGTCAGGAACACCGGTTTCATCTGGGGCGCCCTGGAAACTCACTCTGCCAGCGTCCGAAACGCCCTTCCGTATCGCTTGTGGGCCCACTCCTGGGCGGCGTCGAACTTCTTCCGCCGCGCCGTCGGTTTCACCGGCGCGACGAACAGTTGTTTCCCGTCGGTGCTCACATCGAGCGCCGTTTCGGGATCGATCTTGAGGAGGTCGAGAATGGGACGATCGATGATCAAAGCCAGGCTGTTTCCATGTTTGGTCAGCTTCTTAACCATGTGCGACTCCGTATCTCCAATGTATCACCACTCGGCCGGGGATGAGGCGCCGTCCATCCCCCCACTGCCGGCCCGTCTCCCCCAGGCCAGATTCCTCCTTCGCACCGTGGCGCCACCGCTGATCTCACGGTGAAAACACCGCAAAAACACCGCGATTTCACAGTGCCGGAGAATTATCGATAAGTCCTTTAGAACACCATAGATACACGGTGACGCACGGTGAAAGTGCAAAAACGCGCGTGTTAATGTGAATAAGTCCTTTGTTTGCCACAGATCCACCGTGACGTACGGTGCAGCGTGTTAATGTGCGCGTTTAATTCGCGTAACTCCTTTCATTGCAACAGATGCACCGTGAAACACGGTGCGCACTCTATAATGAGCGGCTTAATGTGGCTAACTCCTTTGATTGCCACAGATCCACCGTGACGCACGGTGACGCGTCTTAATGTACGGTGAAATGCACGGTGAATTTTCAATAAGTCCTTATATTGCAACAGATCCACCGTGACGCACGGTGCGCGAGAAAACCGGTGTTTTTACGGTAAAAACACGGTGAAACATGGTGTTTTCACGGTAAAAACGCGATTCGCGCACGGTGCGTCGCACGGCGAAACACTCTCCAGCGCCTGGATCTACGCCCCGCGGAAGCCCTACCGGACCACGCGCTGCAGGCGGTAATCGGGCGCGCCGAACATCCTCACGATGGTGCACATCTCGAACAGCCGCGAGCGCGCGCGGACGCCGATCTGTTCCGCCAGCGTCTTGCGCAGGTCATACCGGGCGGCGCCTTCGCTCAGCCGCGTGGCGTCCTTGCCACCCATCTCCTCATCCGGCAGGTTGGTGGTCGCGATCAGCGGCTTGCGGTGGTTGCAGCGGTGAGTGATGATGCCGGTCACGATGTCCTCGACCCAGTCGCTCGAGCGGTACGCGCCCAGGTCGTCGAGCAGCAGGATCTCCGCGTCCAGCGCCGACTGGTAGGCGTCCTTGTTGGAGCCGCGCGTCTCCGGGTCGTAGCTCGCGCGGATCTGCTCGAGCAGCGTCTGGTAGTCCCAGAAGACTGCGTCGAAACCCTTCTCGATCAGCTTGCGCACCGTCGCCACGGCCAGGTGCGTCTTGCCGCAGCCGGCATCGCCCGCGAACAGCAATCCGGGCTTGGGGGCGGCCGGAAACTCGTTGGCGTAACCGGCGGCGATCGTCATCGCCTGCTGCAGGATACGGTGCGCCACGTGGTTCGCGTTCACGTCCGGCACGCTGAAGTTGTCGAAGGAATCGTTCAGGTAATTCGGTGGAATGCCGGCCTTCTCCCAGACGATGCCGGGCCGCTCCGTCCGGCTGCATTCACAGCGCCGGCCCGAGGAGACGCCGTCGCGCTCGGTGATGATCCACCCGCTTCCGCCGCACTGCGCGCATTTCTCCGTAGCCATGACCGCCTTCGATCTTGGATTGTACCAAGCATCCGGGTTGCCGGAGCCCACAGAACGATTAAGAAACTCCGGGCGCGGATCGCGCCCCGGCCGCGACCCGATTCCCACGCTCAGAAAGAGTCCCGATCCAGGCATCTAAAAAAGTCGCCGCGAGTGCGCCCGTGGAGGTCTTAAGAGCGGCATCGGAGTGGAAGCAGCCACGGCCGATTTGGCCCAAAATGGGCCACATTTGTCTGTATATTATTGATTCCAGGTAGGGGAAATGGCCCAGCTTGGGCCGTTTCACTGGAAGGAAGGGCAGCGCTGAGCGATATGACGGCCATCCAAACGAACACGGCGCGTCTGTCCGGTGTATTTTGAAACGTGAAGGATCGAGATTCAAGAGGACTGCTAACATGTTGCGCATTCGCTCGCTCGGCTTTGGCCTCGTCCTGACGGCGGGGCTGTTGGTCCAGGCGCAGACCGCGCCCGTTCCGCCGGTCGCCAAACGCGTGGAGCACAAGGAAGTCCGCCAGGGCGAGACGGTCGTCGACAACTATTTCTGGCTGCGGGAAAAGACCAACCCCGAGGTGATCCAATACCTCGAGGCCGAGAACGCCTACACCGCGGCGATGACGCAAGGCCTGAAGCCGTTTGAGGACGCGCTGTACAAGGAGATGCTGGGGCGCATTAAGCAGACCGACCTGAGCGTGCCCGTGCACCGCGGCAATTACCTGTATTATTCACGCGACGAGGAGGGCAAGCAGTACCCGATCCAGTGCCGCAAACTG
>JBEKHU010000540.1:0-3457 GCA_050012115.1 Bryobacteraceae bacterium
AGAATCATGTGCTCCAGCAGCAGCCTGAGTTTTGGCGGAAAATCAGGCAGCCCGCGCAGCTTCTCCTCAACCATTTGCAGGCCGATGACGATGTGCCCCAGCAACTGCCCGGCAGTGGAATAGGAGAAGCTGCGGTCGTATCTGAGCTCCTCGATTTTCCCGATGTCGTGCAGGATGACGCCGGCAAGCAGCAGGTCGAGATCCACGGGGTAGCCGCGAGCACTGTAGAGTGCGCCGATCTCCCGCGCCAGCGCGCAAAGCGAAAGATGATGTTCCAACAAACCGCCCAGCCAGGCGTGGTGGATGGACTTCGCCGCGGGCGCCACCCGGTAGCCCTCGGCGATCGATTCATCCGCGAAGAGAGCCTCCAGCAGCGCCTTCAGATTCGGGTTCCGCAAGCTGGCGATGATCGCCTTCAACTGGGCGTACATCTGTTGCGTGTCGTGTTGCGAGGCAGGCAGGTAGTCCCGGGGATCCACCTCTCCGTCGGACGCCTTTTTCAGCCGGTGGACAATCAACTGGCGCTTACCCTGGTACTCCTGTGTTTCACCCTCCACGCGCACGAAATCGTCGCGCTGGAAGGCCAGGGTGGCCGTTTCCACGTTGTCCCACATGCGCGCATCGATCTCGCCCGTGCGGTCCATGAGCGTCAGGCTCATGTACTTTCTGCCGGTCTTGCCCTCGCGCACATCTTTGGATTGAACGAGGAACAGGCCGCTGAAAGGACCGCCGTTCGCCTTCCCGGTCTTCAAGTCGGCCACGGTTGGAGATTTCATGCCAGTTGGGGCTCCCCTTCCAAATGACTTCATCCCCGGCTTGAGGACGTATGGTCGATCCTAGTCTGCGTGCCCGGGATCGGCATGACCCAAAGCAGCTTCTTATGCCGCTTGCGCGTGGAGACTTCCTCCTTCGAGACGGTGTCAGGCTTCAACAAGGCGGGGTCCTGCCAACGCGTGTCCTTGCCCGGCGCGGCGCCGGTGTCAGCATAGCCGTCGCGGATCTCGAGGAACGCAGCCTGGCGCAACTGGGTCAGATACTCGCGGATCTTCGGTTGGAACAGCGGCATGTACAGCTGCTCCTTAATCTCGCCCTCAACCTCCGCCAGACTGGCCTGGCCTTCCTTGAAATGATCTTCGACCCGCAGGATCAGAAAACCCGACGGCACCCGGATGGGGTCGGTGACATGCCCCTTGGGCTTGTCCCAAACCGCCGCCACCAATTCCGGCGACAGGTCGCTCTTCGCGTATCCCGGGAGATCGCCCCCCTGTTTTGCGGTCAAGGCATCGGAGTTGTCGCGTACCAGGTCGCCGAAGCGCTCGCCCTTGCGCGCACGGGCCACCACGTCTTTGGCCTTCTTCTCGGCGGCGGCGGCGACCGCGGGATCCTTGCTGTCGACGCCGATCAGGATTTCACGAAGGAAGACCTGTTCCTTGCGGATGAATGAGCTTTTGTGCTTCTCGTAGTAGTCGAGGACCTGCTCGCGGGGGATGTTGATCTTGCTGCCAACCTCCTGGCCGACGACTTTCTGCGTCAGGATACGGTTTTTCAATTCCTGCTTGAAGTCCTCGTAGCTCTTCCCGACGTTCTCCCTGATCCACTGCTGGAACTTGTCGGGGTCGGCGATCTTGGCATTCGCCTGCACCTCGGCCAATTGCTTGGAAACCTCGTTGTCCACTTTGATGTCGAGGTCCTTGCCGCGCTGGATCAGCAGCAGCGAGTCGATCTTCTCGCGCAACAGATCTTTCTCGCCCTCCTTCATTGCTTCGCGGATTTGGGAGGGCGTTCCGCCACGCTGTTGCAGATCAGCCGCGAGCTGCTTTCGCAGTTGGTCCAACTCGCTGCGAGTGATGATGTCGCCGTTCACTTTGGCGACGATCTGTTCGATCAGGACGGCATCTCCTGCGAACAGGGCCGGAGCGATGGCCAGCACCATTGTGCAGGCGCTGAAGGCGCGAATGCTCATACAGACCATTATCGTCAACTGGCGCCTTCCGCGGCCACCCTCCCGCTCCACCCCCTTGGCCGCGACGATGTTTCGCTGCGGCGTGAGCGGCGCCGCCTCCGCCCTTCCGAACCGAGCCGGCGCAATTCCTCGTGCACGGCAGGCCCACTGCTACACTTTGTATAGCGCGCCCCAGGATTGGGAAACGCGCAGCACGGTCCATTCGTCAGAAGAGTGATCAGGAGGTCTGTGTCTCTGCCTAAGTGTTTCTCCCTAGGGGCGCTGTTTTGCATTCTCCTCAGCCCCGGTTCAATGCTTGCCCAGGAAGGAGCTCGCCTGGCGGTCGTCGTTCTCGATCCTTCCGACGCCGCAGTCCCGAGCGCAAAGGTGACTCTTATCCAGAGAAGCCGTGGCTCGGCCCGGAGTGCCGAGACCGAGGTGACGGGCAACTGCTATTTCGGTTCCTTGAACCCGGGCGCCTACCGGCTTGAAGTCGAGAAGCAGGGGTTCGACAAGTATGTCATTGAGGACCTGGAACTGCACGCCCGGGACTTTCAGACTTTGCGGCTGAATATCAAAGTAGCCGCGGCGGAGAAGACCGAGGTCACCGTCAAGGGCACGGTGGAGGGAGTCCAGATCGACACATCCACTGGAACCACCGTGAGCGGGCGTTACTCAATCGATCTCCCGTCCAACGCGCGCAGCATACAATCCTTGGTGCTCATGGCTCCGGGCATCATTTACGCCGGCGGGAACCTGGTCGGGGGCGGCGATGTTAACGCCAACGGTTTGCGGTCTAACACGAACTACTATACGGTGGATGGCCTCAGCGCCAATGCCGGAGCCGCTCCCAGCACGGGCGGCGGTCTCCTTGGCGGGTTCGGCACGGGCGGCACCACGAGCTCGACCATGCCGGCCACCGCTGCCGGCAATTCGTACAACCTGATCTCGCTGGAGGCAATGCAGGAGTTCCGTGTTCAGACCTCGACCTTCGCGCCTGAATTCGGCCGTTCTCCGGGTGCGCAAGTCTCTGTGACAAGCCGAAGCGGCTCCAATTTTTTCCACGGTTCAGCTTACGGCATGTACCGCAACGACCGCTTCAATGCGAACGACTGGTTTGCCAACAGCAATGGACTCTCACGCGGGGAACTGCGGATGGAGGACTATGGCGGCACGGTCGGCGGACCCATCGAGCAGAACAAGACGTTCTTCTTCGCCTCGTTTGAAGACCTGCATCTGACCCAACCGCGAACCGCCCTCGACACCGTGCCTGATCTCGCCAGCCGCAAGTTCGCAGGGCCGGCCTTGCAGCCTTATCTGAACGCCTTCCCGATCCCCAACGGCCAGGACCTCGGCAACGGCGCGGCGCAGTTTCTGAGCGTCTACTCGACGCCCTCCTCGACCGCGGCCACCAGCGTTCGAGTGGACCACGTGATCTCCGACCGGACCAGCGGCTTCCTCCGCTACAGCTACACTCCCTCCGACAACACGAGTCGCGGCGGCTTCGACTCCAGC
>JBEKHU010000541.1:0-3438 GCA_050012115.1 Bryobacteraceae bacterium
CCAAACATCTTGAGCACGCGGCGAAACCGGTCGTCTCAGCCCGCTACTACGACATCGCAGCCGAATCCATCGAAGATGTAGCCGGCAAGCAGAGGAGCTTCAGCCCATGACGGATGACAAACGCCTGATCGAAGACTACCTGCCCATCGAGGCGATCTCCGCCGAGGCTAGCCGGGAGAAATCAGTCCGCAAGGGGCACATCTCCACCCTGCACCTCTGGTGGGCGCGACGCCCGCTAGTCGCTTGCCGCGCGGCCGTCTATGGCGCGTTGGTCCTCTTGTCCCGGTTCGTTCCCAACGGCGGTTCGGATGAGAAGAAGAAGTCCCTCGGTCGCGCGAACTCCGCGAAGTTCGTGAAGGCACTCTGCATGTACCCCGGAGAGCAGGGGACGATACAGGAGGCGCAAAGGCATATTCTTATAGCGCATGCCGACCGCTTGACACTGGAACTCGCCGACTGGAAGGTCGGCAACATGCTCAAGCCCGGCTGGGTGGACGAGTTCAAGTTCGCGGGCTCGAAGGTTTCGATGGAGGACATTGTCGCGGGGCGTGCGCCGCGTCCGCGCGTCCTCGACATGTTTGCGGGTGGCGGGGCGATTCCGCTCGAAGCCTTGCGCCTAGGCTGTGAAGCCTACGCCCTCGACCTGAATCCGGTTGCCCACATCATCCAGCTTTGCACGCTCGTCTATCCGCAGAAGTACGGCAAGCCGGACACAACAGCGCGGGGCATGACCGGTCAGAAAAGTGGGGAGGGCGAGACCACTTGGGGCGGATTGGCCGAAGAAGTCCGGTACTGGGGCAACTGGGTCCTGAAGGAGGTTAGAACCGAGATCGGCGACCTCTACCCGCTTATCCCCGACCCGGCGTACCGCGGGAAACGCGATCCGGTGAAAGACATCTTTGGCAACGACGAAGAAACCCCGCAGGGGTACCTCGTTCCCGTCGCCTACCTCTGGACCCGCACCGTTACCTGCAAGAGCCCCGGCTGCAAGGCGACCGTGCCGCTGGTGAAGCAGACATGGCTGTGCAAGAAGAGCGATCGATACGTTGCACTTAGAGTTGTCGCGCCCAAGGCGGCGAAGCGCGTCCGCTTTCAGGTCGTCGAAACCCGCAGCGAGAAGGGGCTAGGTTTCGATCCTGAGGACGGATCTAAGGCCGGCAACGCGACATGTCCGTTTTGCGGGACGGTCGCTGACAGCGACTACGTAAAGGCCGAAGGGAATGCCGGCCGTCTAGCGTTTCAGCCGATGGCGATCGTGTCGGCTGGATCAAACCGGACGGGCAAAGTGTACTTTTCGGCTGATGACATTCCTGGCCTTGTCCCCGACGGTGCGAAGCTCCGTGACCGGATTGATGCTTTGTGCGCGACGACCGGCCTGGCGATTCCGACCGAGCCGATTATCAATGATGCGAAGGGCGCTCTCTTTTGCGTGCTGTACGGCCTTAACACATGGGGCGACGTGTTTAGCCCTCGACAAACGCTCTGTTTGTTGACGTTCGCTGCGGCGGTTCGACGAGCCCAGTATGAGATGAAAAAAGTGGGCCTCGATGACAATCGTGTCAAGGGCCTCGTGACCTACCTCGCAGCTATGGTGGACAAACTGGCCGACTTTAACTCCGTCCAGTGCACATGGAACTACACTGGCGGCCGAGGCGTGAAAAACTCATTCAGCCGGCAGACTCTGGGAATGACATGGGACTGCGCGGAGACCAACCCATTCAATGACGATGCAGCGAGTTGGCCCAAGATCGTCGAAGACATCCCCGCGGCCATCCAGCTGCTCACGATGGAAGGGACGACGGCTCCGGTTGTCCACCGGGGATCGGCGATGCGGTCGCCTTGGCCGGATGCAAGCCTCGATGCAGTCGTGACCGACCCGCCGTACTACGACAACGTCCCTTACGCGGACATCTCGGATTTCTTCTATGTTTGGCTCAAACGGACGGTAGGCCATCTCTACCCGGAGCATTTCGCTAGTGAAGCTACTCCGAAAAAGACCGAGGCAGTTTCCGACGCCACTCGCCACGGTGGCGACAAACGGGCGGCAAGTGCGGCCTACGAGTCCATGATGGCCCAAGCGTTCGGTGAAGCCGGGCGCATGCTAAAGCCATGTGGCTCGCTGGTCGTCGTTTATGCTCACAAGACGACGCTCGGTTGGTCTACTCTGGTGGAAGCTCTACGCCGTGCCGGATTCATCGTAACGGAAGCGTGGCCACTCGATACAGAGATGAAGGGGCGCGTTCGGGCAATGGATTCGGCAGCGCTCGCATCCAGCATCTTCCTCGTCGCGCGTAAGCGCGACCCCTCTTCCAAGGTTGGGAACTACGAAACGGACGTGGCCCTGGAGCTTGGAAGCATCATTCGGGAGCGGGTGGAGACCCTGTGGGAGATGGGAATTTCAGGCGCGGATCTCGTGATCGCCTGTGTGGGGGCGGGCCTACGCGCGTTCACGAAGTACACCCGAGTGGAGTACGGCAACGGCGAAGAGGTCCCCGCAGAACGGTTTCTGGCTGAGGTTGAAACAGTCGTTCTCGAAAGCATCCTAGGGAAACTTTCAAAGACGGTCGGCGGCAAGAACGGTCACACCAGCCTTGCCGGTCTGGACCCGGCAACGCGCTTTTACGTTCTCTGGCGCTACACTTACGGTGCCGCGGAACTGGACGCCGGCGAGGCGATCATCTTCGCCAACGGCACGCACGTTGAACTGGATGGACAGCATAGCCTTACCCAGGGCAACCGCGCCCTGCTGGAGAAGAAGAAGAGCAAGTACCGATTGCACGACTACACCGAACGTGGAGACGAAAGCTCTCTTGGCCAACCCGGCGAGGACGGTGCCTCCGTACCGGCCGTGGACTCATTGCACAGGCTCCTGTGGCTCTTGGACCATAAGCCCCTCAAGATCCCGGAGTTTTTGAACGAGGCTAAGCCGAACGTGGAACAACTCCGCCTGGTCGCCCAAGCTCTTGGGGGCCCGGCGTTGAGCGGGGGCGAACTTTCCGATGTGTCGTCCACGGCCGAGCAATCGGCGCTCAGCAAGCTGCTGGCGAACTGGAGCGCGGTCATGGTCGGCAAGGCGGCGGTGGAAGATCGGCGTACAGGACAACAGCCGCTCTTCAAGGAATATAAGGAATGACATGAGCAACAATCCAAAGCCATGGATCGAGTTGGTGCACCTGCATCCCGACGTGTTGAAAGAGAATGCAGAGACCGACATTTTCGCCCTGGATCTCGGCCCGCTGGCAGATGGGTCGGGCACGGTCGCGCCGGTGTACCGGGATGCCGAATCCTTCTTTCGGGCGTCGTGGGTGACCGCCGGGTTGAAATCGCTGCTCGACGAGGTGCTGAAGCGTCTGGCGGGCAAAGGCGGCGCGCCTGTTCTGAAGCTGATGACGCCCTTCGGCGGCGGCAAGTCCCACACCATGGCCGCCTTGTTCCACG
>JBEKHU010000542.1:0-3434 GCA_050012115.1 Bryobacteraceae bacterium
CGATGAGGCGGTCGTGCAACACGGCGCCGGCGTGCGCGATCAGCCGCGCGGCGCGCACGGTGAGCAGCTCCGGATCGCCCGGCCCGGCGCCGACGAGGCAGATGCGCGAGTTCATCGCAACACCTCGCTCGCGGCCGGGATCTCCTCCCGCAGAATCGCCTCGAACGTCGCCGCGGCCTCGTCGGTCTCACCGGCTTGAAGTAGCGACAAGGCGGGCCCATCGACCAGCCGGTACCACAGGCGGCGGCGCGATGCGAAGTCCAGGCCTGAGTGGCGAATGCGTTCCCGCGCGGACGCCGCCAGGCGCAGGAAGGCGGCGTATTCAGGGCCAATCCACTTTGCAAGGCTTTCCTTCAAGCGCACGGCCAGCGCCGGACACTGGCCCGAGGTGGAGAGCGCGACGACCAGCGCTCCCTGCCGGTGCACGGCCGGGAAGTAGAAGCGGCAATGGGGCGGATCGTCGAGCGCATTGAAAAGCACTCCGTGCCGCTCCGCCTCCTCGAAGAGCCGTTGGTTGGCGGCACGGTTCATCAGGGCGGAGATGGCCAGGAACGCGCCCTCGAGATCGTCCGGCCCGGGTTCCGTTGAGACGTGACGCACGCGCGCGCCGGCCTCGCCAAGCGAGCGGACCTTCTCCTCGGCCAGCGGGCCCGCGCCGAACACGACGCACACTCGTCCGCTCAGGTCGAGAAAGATGGGGAAAGGATGCCGCATCGCCTATACCTCGACCGGGGCCTCCAGATGCCGCGCGCGCAATTCGTCTAGCCCGACGCGGTGGCAGTAATCGCCGAAGGATTCCCCCGGTTGGCGTCGGGCCACCCAATCGCGGAACAGCGGCGCCAGCGCCGGGCCGATGTCGTCGAAACGAATGTTGTGGGCGTACAGTTGTGCCAGCCGCGTGCCCACGGGCGAGCCGCCCAGGTAGATCGAATACAGCCCCGGGCTCTGGCCCACGATGCCGATCTCGGCGGTGTACGGCCGGGCGCAACCGTTGGGGCAGCCGGTCATGCGCAGGAAGACGGTTTCGCCGGCGGCTCCGGCGGCATCGAGTTCGGATTGAACGCGCGCCGTCAGATCAGGCAGGACGCGCTCGCTCTCAGCCAGCGCGAGACCGCAGGTCGGCAAGGCAGGACAAGCCATGGAGTGCAACAGCACTGGCGGCAGTTGGCTCGGAAGGGCGAAGCGATGCCGGCGCAGGATGGCCTCGAGAACCGGCCGGGCCGCGGCGGGCAGCCCGCAGAAGAGCAGGTTTTGCTGGGGTGTGAAGCGGATCTCCGGCGTGAGTGTTTCGATGACCTCCCGCACCGCGGCGCGCTGCGCCGTCCCCAGACGCCCGCTGACGATGCGTAGCCCGAAGAACCAGACTCCCGGCGACTGTTCGTGCCAGCCGAAGTAATCCGCTTGCCGCTGCCATTTCAATTCGCGCGGCGGCGCCAGCGGGTGGCCCAGACGGCGGGCCATTTCGCCGGCAAACCATTCGATGCCGCGGTCCTGGATGACGTACTTGAGCCGCGCCCGCTTGCGGTTGCAGCGATCGCTGAAGTCGCGGTGAATGGAAACTGCCGCCTGCGCGACGTCGAGCAAATCTCCGGGCGGAAGGAAGCAGAACGGGTCGGCCAGACGCGGGTAGGTGCCCTTGATGCCGTTCGACTGGCCCATGCCGCCGCCGACCAGCGCGGTGAAACCGAGCAGTTCCCCACCTTCAAAATGCGCCACAAAACCGCAATCGTGAATGTGGATGTCGGTGGTATTGTCACCCTCCACGGCGAAGCCGAACTTGAATTTGCGCGGCAGGTAGGCGTCGCCGTAAAGCGGCTCAGCTTCACTCTCAAAGCTGACCGCCGGCTCGCCGTCCAGCCAGATCTCGGCGTAGGCGCCGGTCTTGGGTTTCAGACTGCGGTTCAGCAGGCGGGCGAACTCATCCAGGCGGCGGCGCTGCGGCGTCTCGAAAGGCTCGGCGGGCGCGACCACGTTGCGCACGACGTCGCCGCAGGCGGCGAAGGTCGACAGGCCGGAGTCGTTGATGGCCCGGATGCAATCCCGCAGCGTCCGTTTGCCGACATAGTGATACTGCAGGCCGCCGCGCGAGGTAATGCGCAACGTGCCATCACCGGCACTGTCGGCGAGGGCGTCGAGCGCAAGGTATTGACGGGACGCAAGAATCCCGCCCGGCAGGCTGACGCGCACCATGAAACTGTAGGATTTCCCGGAAGCCTGCTTGCGCTGGTCGCGGTCGTCCTGCTGATACGTTCCGTGGAACTTGAGCAGCGCCGATGTCGGCTTGGAGACCGCTGGGTTCTCGTTCGCCAACTCGGCGGCGATAGCGCCGCGCAAATGGTTGCTGTTGCGCTTCAGGTCCTCCACGGGGGAGGGTTTGGCGACCGGGGCAGCGCCGGGCCCGGATCCCGTTTGCGGCACGGCGCCATCGCGGTGGTCTGCAGGCGGTATCTGGCTGGGAGACGTCATTCAGGCCACCTTGGAGCTGATCGTGTGCAGCCCGCATTCGAGTTTCTGCCCGCCCCAGCGCCCACTGCGCGCGTGCGCGTCGCCGGCGGGTTTTGCCGTGCATGGCTCACAGCCGATGCTCGTATAGCCCTCGGCATAAAGCGAAAGTTCCGGAATCTCGTGGACGACGAGGTAGCTGCTGACTTCAGCCCAGCTCCAGTCGAACAGCGGACTCAATTTGCGCAGCGCGAGGCCGGTCGGGAAGGTGTGGATCTCGGACGGCTGGAGACCGGCACGCGTCGGCGATTGCTCCCGCCGCAGACCCGTGAACCAGACGTCAAATCCGGCCAGACCGTCCATCAAGGGTTCCACCTTGCGACGGTGGCAGCATGTGACAGGATCGCTCACGTAGAGGCGGCCGAGGGTGGTCTCCTGCTGTTCCACGGTCTCCGCCGGCAACAGGTTGACGAGTTTCAAGTCCCAGTCCGCGGTCAACCGATCGCGGTAAGCGTAGACCTCGGCGAAATGGTAGCCGGTGTCGAGGAATAGCACGGGAACGCGCGGGTCGAACTGCCGGAGCAGGTGCACCAGCGCCATGTCTTCCGCCTGGAAACTGCAGGTCACGCACGGCCGGGCCGCGCCTTGCAGTGCGGCTTCGATGATCTCGCGGGCACTGAGCAGAGGATCGCGCATTGTCAGATTCCGTCCCCTTGAACGAAATTGTCGGCTCCGAACACGCGCCCTTGGCGCAGCCGTTCGACCAGAGCGGCGACGGCTCGCGCGGCATCGGGCGGAAGGGCGAGGGCGTTGACCGGTGCGTCGGGCCGGTGGGTAGTACTGATGACGAGGAGCCCGGCCTGCAGCAGGAACTGTTCGTTGACGGACGGATCCTTCAAGAGGACCGCATGGAAGTGGCGCAGCAGCAGTTGCCGCTCCAGGGCGGGCGCCAGGTCCGGCCGGGCAGATAGATCGATGAGGCAGGCATTGTG
>JBEKHU010000543.1:0-3434 GCA_050012115.1 Bryobacteraceae bacterium
GAATTCGCTTCTGCGAGGCGACTGCGACGGCCACGGCAGTCGAGCGATCAGATCCTGGGCAATCTTCTTGCCACGCGCAAGCGCCTCGTCAAATAACACCCTCATCGCACGCCGGGACAATTTTTCTCCCGTCTGATACCATCGCAAGATCACTTCGCCGACAACGGACGTGCCCGCGTAGGCGACCGCGACTTTCGGAACAATACCCCACCCCCCTGGTATAAAGGCAACGAGTTCTCTCGCAACCATACGCCAAATGAATCCTGCGCCGACCACGCCGCCAAGTTCCGCAACGTGATCCTGCCATCGCGGTGAGGAGCCGAATGCGAGTCCGAGCTTGTACGCCATTATCGCCTGATTCTTCGTCAGGATTCCGATATCCGCGATCGCAAATGGAATGTTCACCACAGGCACAACTTCGGGAAGCGCCGTACCCAAAGCGATTGCCGCATTCGCGAGCGACGTATCGTTAATCACTGTGCGCGCGACAGCCGAACGGACCAACGGGTAGCGTCGCGCGAGCGCGATGTGTCGATCGGGCAGCGCGTCCAGCACACGCGGCACGAATTCCGTCGTGAGCGAGTCAGGATCGTTTCCGGAACCAAGCGCCACGCGCGCGCCACCCAACGCCATCATCGTCGCCTTGATGGTGCCCGCATCGACGACGGCATCGATCTTGTTGTAAAAGACGAGCACGTTTCGCGTGGCTCTCTGCCAGTCGGCAAACAGTTCTTCTTCCGCGGAATAATCGCCGCGCGTCGCATCCAGCATCAGAACCACCAGGTCTGCCGAACCAAGCCGGCCCGCGGCGTCCACGTCAGCTTCAATCGTCGGGCTGATGACCTTCTCGTGCGCCCCCGAACCGTGTCGCAGCGCGGCGATCAGCGTGCTCTTTCCGACACCCGCCGCACCGACGAACGCTAGAACTACCGGACGCTCGGCTTCGTCGCGGATCGGACGGATGTCGAATTCCTTGAAGATGCCCCAGATGTTACCCAGGTCACGCCATCCAGCCATGGCAACCTCCAAGACACAGCAACGGATCGGATTTGTAGCAACTTTCTTCTCACTCTCACGCTCTCGCTCGATTCAGGGGCTTGTAGTAAGGTGATGCTGGCAATCAAGAATCCCCTTTGAATCGTGGGCAAGCGCAGGATGCCAAACCGCGCTAGGTTCGCCCTGGACGATCCCAATTCTTGGCGGTCGGTCCCTCAGGTGGGCGAGATCTGAAGCCGTCGCCGCCGTCGGGGCTTCCCGTGTGGTCCGCACTCTGAGTGCTCATGCACGTAGCCCGCGCGCTTGCAAAACGACCCAAAAGCGAAATCAGCCTCTCGCAGAATCCATCGCTTACGAGTCAAGAGGTGTTCGGTACCTTTTTAAGGCTAGATTACGACTTGGAGAAAGAGTGTACATCAACCCGCCTGGGCTTCTCCTGTTTGACGTAAGGCAGTTCATTGGAGGGCACGTCGAAGAAAAGGAAGACTTTCTCCACCAAAAGACATGCAGTCACATCTGGTTCATCCTGCACTTGATTGGCTGAAATTGTAATGTCGCGTTGCGGGTTAGAATGTGAAATGGGGTGCTTGGCACCCGGTAAATCCTCGAACTGCCAGGCTATGCTTTTGACCGGAAACGGAATCACGTAAATTCTCTTTCCTGCCACCTCAGCATTTTGAAACTTGACCTGGAACTTAATATTGGCTCTTCTCCAAAGTGAGTGGGTGACTTGAGAGCATTTTCAGATCTCCGGGAGCATGCAGGTGAGGATCTTGAGACGAAGGTACTCCTCGTCTCTGAGGCCGTATGCTCTGCGCTGGATGACCCGGATCTTGTTGTTGAGCCCCTCGACGAAGCCGAGAGGGACTTTGTTCTCAGGGCGGCAGTAAGCGGCGATCCCCTCCCAGTGCTTGTCGATCATCGTGGCGAACTTCTCGAAGGGGTCAAGGCCCTGCCCCTCCAGGGCGGCGCACCAGTTGTCGAAGAACTTCCGTGCCCACGTCTCGCGGCGGTACTCCCAGAGCTGGCCGAAGGCTTCCTTGAGCAGGTAGGCGGTGTGCAGCCGCTTGTTGGCCTTGAGCAGGATCCGCAGGGAGCGTTTTCCTGCGAGCGTCAGGTTCGCCCGGTGGGCCAGGAGGGTATAGCGCTGCCCCTTGACGAACGTGCGTCCCTCGCCCGTCAGCCGGGCGTATTCGCTGCGGCGCACGTGGTCCATGGCCTCGCCCAGATGCCGCAGGGCGTGGAACTTATCGTACAGGCGGCCGGCTTGCGGCGCATGCACGGTGGTGGAGTTCTCAAAGGGCTTCCACATGTCCATGACGGCCAGCCGGATGCCCCGGCTCTTCTTCTCCCCCACCTGTGCGAAGAACAGGGCCATGCTGGCTTCCGAACGGTCCGTCCCGCCGAACCAGATGGCGCGCCGCCGCACCAGATCGCTGACGATGATGCGATACGTGTGCCCCTTGCGGACGGACAACTCGTCGATGCCGATGACCTTCGGCCCCGGCGTGCCCACGCGGCGCAGTTGTTCGGCCATGTATTGCTTGTCCAGGGCCTTGATCGTCTTCCAGTCCAGGTGGGTCTCCCGGGCGACCGCCGTGATGCTCATCCCCCGGCACCGCCGCCCGACCCAGAAGGCGAACCGCTTGGTGTGGAACAGCGAGTCGGCCAGCCAGTCCAGCTTCTCCTGCTTCACCTTCCCGCAGCTCCGACAGCAGACGCGGCGCACTTCCACGTCCAAGTAGATCCGCCGATCCCCGCAGGAGAGATCCCGCACCCGGCGCACCTTCCGGTCGTAGAAGGCGCGATGCACACGCCCGCAGACCCCACAGGCCGTTTTTTTCCCCGACGCCGCAGCCGGATGACCCGGGCATACGGGTCTCCGAAGACCCCCTTGACCACGGATTCCGGCTCATGGCCGGGGTACCGATACGTGTCCCACAAGCGGTTGGCTGTTCGCATGCAGACTGCATACTACTTTTCGGGGCACCTGGAAAGCCGTTTATGCCAGAGAGATCAGCGCGTTGCATGCTCATGACCAGTAAGAAGTGCCCACTTGGTTGGGAGAAGAACCAAGAATAACTTGACCGGAGAAATTCTGGAAACGGCATAAGGAGCCGTAACGAAATTCCAATGAACCTAAATCCTGCGCGAAGAGCAGGCTGTTACAGTTCGAGATGATCCATCCGTTGCAGAGCAAGGAACCGGTGCAGCAGGTAGACGCCACCGTAGTGCGTCAGCGTTGTCGCACCGAACTCGATGGCCAGCTTTCGAGGTCCCCGGGGCATGGGAGCCAATGCTAACTAAAAGGTAGCTTTCGCTCAATGGCTTCTTTCGGTTTCGCGACGCTGCTGTGCCCGGGTGAATATCGTCTGTCAGGTGCTGGTTCACGCAGGATTTAGGATGAATGGACAAGTTATTTCGTAACGGCTCCTAAG
>JBEKHU010000544.1:0-3433 GCA_050012115.1 Bryobacteraceae bacterium
AGAAAGAGGTTGGCGAGATCACGTCGGCGGCGTGGTCACCCGCGGAGAATGCCATCCGGGCGCTGGCCTATCTCCGCCTCGATGCCGGAGGGGGGGCCGAGCTTCGCACGGCCGGCGGCCAGGCGGCGCAGATCGTCGAGGACCGCGGGCGGCACGCATAGACGGCCGTTGCCGCGTCCGGGCAGGATGCCGGGGGTGTGGTCGCCGTGATAGTCGGAGCCACCGGTGCGGAGCAGGCCGCAGCGGGCGGCGATCTCGGAATAGCGCCGCTCCTCGGCCTCGCCCTGATCGGTGTGCCAGACCTCGAGGGCGTCGAGGCCGGCCGCGGCCCAGCCACTGATGAGTTGCTCTTCGCGCGAGGCGTAGGGCTGATTGAGACGGATGGGATGGGCCAGCGAGGTGACGCCGGCGGCGGCGCGCACGTGCTCGATGGCCTCGCGCACGGGCGGGTCCTCGCGTTCCACATAGGCCGAACCGGTTTCGCCGAGGAAGACATCGAAGGCCTCGCGGATGTTGGCGGCGTGGCCGCGGCTGATCAGCAGCGAAGCGAAGTGCGGGCGGGCGGTGACGTTCTGGCCCAGCGCCTCGGCGTCCTCGAGACGGATATCGATGCCCATGGCCTGCAGGCGGGCGGCGATGAAGCCATTGCGCTCGCGCCGTTTCCGGCGCAGGCCGAGCAGCCAGTGGCGGAACTCGGGTCCCGGATCGTCGAAGAAGTAGGCCAGCAGGTGGGCATTGCGGCGGCGGGGGTCTGTCTCGTCCTCGACACGCGCGCTCAACTCGATGCCGCAAATCAGATCCAGGCTCTCGCGCGCGGCGGATTCGCGCGCGGCGTCGAAGCCGTCGAGGGTGTCGTGGTCGGTGATGGCCAGGGCCCGCAGGCCGCAACCGGCGGCGCGGCGGACGAGTTGCTCGGGCGAGTCGGAACCGTCCGAGGCTGTAGTGTGCGTGTGCAGGTCGATCATCGCGGCGCCGCCCATTCGAGAAACGAGGAGACGTCCCGTTTCATGGCGCGCAGCGAATCGAGATTGATGTAGTACATGTGCCCCGATTCATACTCGTGGCGGCGGATGTTGGCCCGGGCCGCGGCGGGCAGCGCCATGTGGTCGAGCGTGTACCAGGCGGCGAAGTAGGGCGTGGCCATGTCGAAGTGGCCGGCGCCGACGTAGAGCTTCATGTGCGGGTTCTTCTCGAAGGCCAGGCGCAGCGATTCGGTGACGTCGGCATAGCGGTTGTCGGAGGCGAAATCCCAGCCGGTGACGCCGCCGCCGAGGATGTGATAGTCGTCGTCGCTTTCGTAGCCCAGCTCAGTCCGCACGTAGTTGTACCAGGCGGCGGTGTAGGGCGGGCGGATAGTGGTCATGCTGGGGTCGAACTCCGGCTCGAGGTTCACGGCACGCTCGCCGGGGCCCGTGAGCCGACTGTCGAGGCGCCCGACCACCACGTTGCGGTCGCGCAGCAGCTCGCGCTGGAAGCGCTCCAGATCGACCCTCAGCTCGGCGCGATCGATGAAGGCGGGGCTCAACCCGGTCAGCCGCGCGAGCTTGGCCACGGCGGCCTGGCGCTCGGCCGGAGTGAGGCGGTCGCCGGCCTGCAGGGCCTTCGGGTAACCATCGGCGGCGTAGCTTTCCGATTCTTTCAGGGCCGCCTTGAGGTCCTTCTGCAGATCCGCCGGGAGACGCTGGTGATACCGAGCCGTGGCGGTGTAACTGGGGAGGATCAGCTCATAGGCCAGGTCGTTGAAATGATCGAATTCGAGCGTGCCGAAGTTGAGCACGGTTGAAATGAGGCAGATGCCGTTAAGCGCGATGCCGTGTTCGACGAGGTAGCCCGAAAGGCCCGCCGAACGCGTGGTGCCATAACTTTCGCCGGCCAGGAAGAGCGGCGACAGCCAGCGGTTGTTGCGGGTCAGGTAGAGGCGGATGAACTCACCCACGGAGGCGATGTCGCCTTTCAGGCTGAAGAACTTTTTGTTGAGGTCGGGCTTGGCGGCGCGGCTGTAGCCGGTGCCAACGGGGTCTATGAAGACGAGGTCGGCGTCGTCGAGCCAGGTGCCCTCGTTCGGTACCAACCGATACGGCGGCGGGGGCAGCGAGCCGTCATCGTTGAGCTTCACGCGCTGGGGCCCGATGGCGCCCATCTGCAGCCACACGGAAGACGAGCCGGGCCCGCCGTTGAAGGCGAAGACGAGCCGGCGCGCGGAGGGGTCGGTCACGCCGTCGAGCGTGTAGGCGGTGTAGAACATCTGTGCCTCGGTCTCGCCCGCGGCATTGCGGATGGGCATCCGGCCGGCGGTAGTTTTGTAATGCAGGGTTTTGCCCTGGATGGCGACCTCGTGCGAGCGCACGACAGGCGCGGGCTCGGGCTTAGCGGCCGTTTCTGATTCGGGCTTGGGCGGCGCCGGTTTGGCAGCCTCTTTCTCTTGCGCGGCAACGGCGCAAAGGGCCATTAGAACGATGAACAGGGCACGCGTCAGGTGTCGCATGGGGGAAACCCTCTATGCTACCGGATCGGCGGGGGGCGGAAGAAGGCGGGCCGCATGCGCGGCACATTATTGGGTGCTGGGGGCGGCGGCCGGAGGGCGGATCTTCAACTGGCCGGGGGCGTGGTCGCCGCCGACCTCGTATTCAAAGACTTCGGCGCCGACGTTGACGACGAGCTTTCCGACGCCGATGGGTTTGCCCTGAGTGGGGAAGAAGATCGCGCCGTCGGTGGACTCGGCGGGCTTGAGGCGGGTGGTGACGAAAGAGATGGCCGAGGCGGCGGCGGCGGCCTTGAGCCGCTGGCCGTACAACTCCGCCTGCGCGTTTCTGCGGCGGACCTCGTAGCCGTTGGTGCTGCGGAAGCGGCCCAGGCCGTACAGGCCGAGCTCGTAGGTCGAGATCAGCTTGATGACGTCGTTGCGGTTGCCTTTTTCGAGGAACTCCTCCACCACATCGGGCGCGGGGGTGGCGCGCAGAACGGTTCCGTCGGGACGGATGAAGCGGAAATCCTCCACCTTGATCGTGCGGCCGGACGGCGACCCGTTCGAGACGGCGATCTGCAGGACGGCGTACTCGCGGATCTGCACCGGCAGCTCGGCGAACATGATGGTGACGCCGGCGCGGGTCAGGGTCTGGTAGTGGAGTCCGCCCGATTCGAACTCAATGGCCTGGGCGCTCAACCCCGCCGCCGTGCAAAGCAGCGCGCCGAGCCCGCGCCACCACAGGCCGCGGGCTATCCGGGGAAAGCGCTGCATAACCTCATAATAAGCTCGACGATGGGAATCGGCCTTTCGTAACTGCGGCGTCGAATTCACCGCCGTTTTTGTTCCTAGTGTGGTGAGTCGTTGATTCATCGCAGAAACCACTGCGGCTCGGATGTCCACGGCCGGCTCTTGAAAACAATCGAAAGGCCGACGTGGCCGTCGGCCGCAGACCTGGCGGTCTGCCCC
>JBEKHU010000545.1:0-3420 GCA_050012115.1 Bryobacteraceae bacterium
CCGAGCGTCTGCTTCCGGAAGGAGCAAAACCGTGGAGAGAGCCGTGTTCCCCTGGCGCGCTTTGCCCTGCTTCCCTGCCCTGCTATGGATGACCCTGGCGGGCGCCTGCCTGGCTTTGGCCGCGGACCAGGCGGCGTCGCCGGCCGCGAGCACTCTGCCGCCGCCGGTGAAGCTCACCGCCGAGCAGGATCACCAGCGGATCAAGGACCTGCTGCATATCACCACTCTGAGGCACTGGGCGGATGGCAATCCGAAGTCGCAGTTCGCGGCCAACATTGATGAGGCCAAGGCCAATCCCTTTCCGAAGCTGCCGGATCCGCTGGTGTTGAAGAACGGCAGGAAGGTCAAGACCACCAAGGACTGGCGGAAGAAGCGCCGGCCGGAAATCGTGGAAGACTTCGACCGCGAAATCTACGGCCGGGTGCCAAAGATCACTCCCAAGGTGAATTGGGAGGTGGCTACCACGACCCGGGAAACCAACGGCGACGTCCCGGTTATCACCAAGAAGCTCGTGGGCCACGTGGACAACTCGTCGTACCCGCTGATCACGGTCGACATCCAGCTCACTTTGAGCACGCCGGCCAATGCGACCGGCAAGGTGCCGGTGATGCTCGAATTCGGGTTTGCCGGTCCGCGCCCAGCCGGTCTGCCGGCCGCAGCCGGTCCATCCTGGCAGCAACAGGTGCTCGCCAAAGGCTGGGGCTATGCCGTGCTTGTGCCCAACAGCGTGCAGGCCGATAACGGCGCGGGGCTGACGCAGGGCATCATCGGACTGGTCAACCAGGGACAACCCCGCAAGCTCGATGACTGGGGGGTCTTGCGCGCCTGGGCCTGGGGCGCCAGCCGCGCGCTGGATTACTTCGAGAGCGATCAGGCAGTGGACGCCTGGCAGGTCGGCATTGACGGCCACTCGCGCTATGGCAAGGCCGCGCTTGTCGCCATGGCCTATGACCCGCGCTTCGCCATCGGCTACATCAGTTCCTCCGGTGAAGGCGGCGCCAAGCTGCACCGCCGGGACTTCGGCGAGAAGGTGGAAAACGTCGCCGGCACCGGCGAATACCACTGGATGGCCGGAAACTTCCTCAAGTACGCCGGACCGCTAAACTGGGGCGATCTGCCGGTGGACTCCCATGAACTGGTGGCCTTGTGCGCGCCGCGGCCGGTCTTCATCGGCGCCGGCGCGGTGAATGGGGATGGATGGGTGGATGCCAAGGGCAGTTTCCTGGCGGCCGTCGGCGCGGGGCCGGTCTACCGGCTCCTGGGTAAGAAGGATATGGGAACGAGCGAGTTCCCGCCCATCGAAACCGCGTTGATCGACGGCGACGTGGCCTTTCGACAGCACAGCGGCGGCCACACGCCGATGCCGAATTGGCCCACTTATCTGACGTTCGCGAGCCGCTACCTGCACAGCGAGCACTAGAAGTCCCGCCCGCTACGGGGCAGGACCGTTGTGTCGAGCGCCGGCGTGCATGGGACAATGAATCGAACTGCCGTTCTCGCGGCCGCATCGAAGCGATCGAGTGTAGCCGTGAATCCGCGCGGAACGGCGATGGTTCTCTTTCGTCGATGACTGCCCGCATCTTCCTCAAATTCATTGCCGCTGTCTTGATCATCATGGTGGTCGCGCTCACGGCCATCGACTTCCTCTCGTCCCGGCTGGCGGAACGCGCCTACGTCGGCGATCTGAAGACGGATCTCAGCGAGAAGATCGCGCTGCTGCAGGTCATGCGGCGCCAGAAGCTCATTACGCTCACTCCGGAAACGGTCCGGGGGCTTGCGCAGTCGGCCGGCGGGAGACTGACGTTCATCGCACGCGACGGCCGCGTATTGCTCGATTCAGACGCCGATCCGGCAAAGATGGAGAACCACGCCACTCGCCCCAAGGTGCGGGAAGCGTTGCAGGGACGCATCGGTTCCTCGGCACGGGCCAGCGCCAGCGTGGGCATCCGGTTTCTGTATGTCGCCGGCCCGTTGGAAGACGGCGTGATTCGCCTTGCGGTGCCGCTGAAACAGGTCGAGGCCCACGTCAGCGAGCTCCGCGAGAGCCTGGTCTTGTATACCGCCCTGGCTTTCCTTCCGGGCATCCTGTTGGCGGCATTTCTGGCACGCTACTACTCCAGCCGCCTGGGCGCCGCCATTCACTACGCATCCACATTGGCCATGGGCAACTTCAAGGCGCGCCTGCAGAGTCCCGGCAACGACGAGCTGGGAATCCTGGGCAAGCAGCTCAACGAGACGGGCGAGAAGCTGCAGAAGATGTTCGAAGAGCTACAAAGCGAGCACGTTGAGTTGGAGAAGCTGGAGCGCATCCGGAAGGACTTCGTCATCAATGTCTCCCACGAGCTGCGCACGCCCCTGGCCTCCATACAGGGCTACACCGAGACGCTGCTCGATGGCGCATTGGAAGACCGGGAGAACAACGTCAAGTTCCTGAACATCATCCGGCAGAATGCCGAGCGCCTGGCGCGCCTTACCGCCGACCTGCTGACCCTGGGGCGCCTGGAGTTGAAGACGCAGAAACTGCAACCGGCAAGCTACTACGTGAACCCGCTGCTCGAAGATTGCATCGCCACGCTCCGGCCGATGGCGGATAAGAAGCGGATCGACTTCCTCTACGAGCCCGCCCCGGAGTCCACCGAGGCCTTCTGCGACGGCGAGGCGATGCACCAGATCATGATGAACCTGCTGGACAACGCGATCAAATACACCCCCGAGGGCGGCCACATCGCGGTCTTCGCGCATCGTGTCACGGATCCCGGGCGCGGGGACATAGTCGAGGTAGGCGTGCGCGACACGGGCATCGGGATCCCCGCCGAGGAGCTGCCCCGGCTGTTCGAACGCTTCTACCGGGTGGACAAGGCCCGCTCCCGCGCGCTCGGCGGCACCGGCCTCGGCCTGGCAATCGTCAAACACCTGGTGCGCTCGCTGGGCGGAGAAGTGTACGTCGATAGCGTCGCCAACCAGGGGTCGACTTTCCGCTTCACTCTGCCAGTTCAAGATCCCGGTAGCAACAAAGACCTGGATATTCAAGATCAGTTAACCGTTTAGTCATTGAATTGTCATGGTTGTCATGGCATTCGTAGGATAAGGCAACTGAAATGAAGAAGATCCTGCTCATCGAAGACGACGCCGACCTGTTTGCGCTGCTCAAGTACAACCTGGAGAAAGAGGGCTTCAACCTCGTTGGTGCGCAGACGGGGAAAGGCGCGGTGGAGTTCTGCCGCCGCGAACGGCCGGACCTGATCATCCTGGACATCATGTTGCCCGACTCAGACGGGCTGGATATCTGCAAGGGCATACGCAATCACCCCGAGTTGGCACACATTCCGGTGATCTTCTTGACGGCGCGGGCGTCGGAGACGGACCGGATCGTGGGCCTCGAACTTGGGGCCAACGATTACATCGTCAAGCCCTTCTTCG
>JBEKHU010000546.1:0-3420 GCA_050012115.1 Bryobacteraceae bacterium
TGGAGCGACTCCGGCAGCGGGATCTACGTGGTGCCCGCGCTCGGTGGGGAGGAAAGGAGGCTGGCGGACGTTGACTACGCATACCCGCCCATGATGGGTATCGCCTGGTCACCCGACGGCAAAAGCCTGGTTTTCGCCGACGCGCCGGAAGTGTCCGCGCTGTGGGTGCTGTCCGTGGAGACCCTGCAGCGCAGGCCGCTTGCGACGGAGACCCGATGCCTGTTGGCCGGTCATCCCGCGTTTTCGCCGGATGGCCGGACGCTGGCCTTCACCTGCAGCCAGGACTACGCCGCGTACGCGATCTACACGGTACCGAAAGAAGGCGGCCGCGCGACGCAGATCGCACAGATGATGGGCATTCCACAGGGAATCACCTGGAGCCGCGACGGCGCCCGCCTTGTCTTTTCCAACGACCCCGGCGTCTCGGAAGGGCGATTGTGGAGCGTCGACCTCACAACCCACCGTCTTGAGGCGCTACCGCTGAGCGAGGACGCCCGCCAGCCGGCTTTTTCCCCCGACGGCACGCGCCTGGCATTTGTGCGCGGATCCGACAACGTCAATATCTGGAAGCTGGATGCCCCATCTTATCGGAACGCCCGGCGCTTCATCGCATCCACCCGGATCCAGCACAGCCCCCGGTATTCGCCTGACGGCCGGCACATCGCATTTCAATCCACGCGCTCGGGAGCGCATGAAGTATGGCTGGCCGACGCCGACGGATCGAATCCGGTCGCGGCGACGCACTTCAACAGCGGCATCTCGGGCTCGCCGCGCTGGTGTTCCGATTCCCGCCGGATTGCTTTCGACTCCCGACTGAATGGCCCCAGCTCGGTTTACATCGAGGACATCCTGGAGCGCGTCCCGCGCCGCATACAGACCAATCTCGCCGAGATCTCGCTGCCCACATGGAGCCAGGATTGCCACTATTTGTATGTGGTAGCGGGGGCCGCAAAGACCGCGCTGTACCGCGTCCCGGCACAGGGCGGCGAGGCGGCGCTGGTTCACAATGGCGTTGCCATCAACGCGTCGGAGTCCGCCGACGGCCGCGCGCTGTTTTTTGCCGATGCGTTTGAGAACGCGCGCATTCAACAATTGACGCCTGAGCAAGGTGACGTCCGTCCGCTGGCGGGCATGCCGCGGGTCCGCGACGGGACGAGTTGGGAAGTGACCCGCGATGGGATCTACTTTGTGGATGCCGGTTCCCCCCAGGCGGCTATCGGCCATTTCGAATTCGCAACCGGCTCGGCGCGGGAACTCGCCAGGATGTCGCACCCGATCGTCCCCTGGACCGGACTCTCGGTATCGCCGTTGGACCGCTCCCTGCTCTACAGCCAGACGGATGAAAAGTCGAGCGAGATTATGCTAGCCGAGTTCGGCAACGGGGCGCCCTCCCGCGCCGGGACACACCCCTAGAGTGCCCCGCTGGAATCGTGGTTCCTGCGCATAAGGAACAGGTTGAACGAGACTCGACCCTATAGGGAAGTCTCTGCGGAGCCTCCTACGGAGGCTGGGGTCAAGATCGGACGGATGGTGAGATCGGCTCGAATGGAACAGTCGTCTGTCGCGTTTGAGATCCCGCAGGGGAACCCGACTTTTCCGGACTTCTGTGCCCGCATCAGCGAGTTCCTGTCGAATCGTCGGGCACATGAAACAGTCGACTTAGCCGCTTTGTCGGCATGTCGGGCAAGTGGTCGGAACGGTAAACGGCGTTATCGGAAAAACGCGCCCACAGCTGCCGAATTCGGCCCCACCGAGCAGTTCCGGATCGCCACGAAGAACCCGATCACCGGGAAGATGCTCAGCACGACCAGGATGCCCAGCACCATGGCGCCCTTGTACTCCGCCGGCATGTGGCCGAAGTCGTCCGTGACGTAGTTGCTCTGGCTGATGGCCGTGCTTGGGATGCCGACGAATGAGTAGCTGTTGGGTCACACTCGGGTCATGGAACTGTGGGCAATTGAGAGGCGGAAGGTCGAAGGCTTGGTTCTGAAGGCGTGGAGGGAGAAGACACCCGAATCCCGTGAGGCAGCTTGGCAGGCGATCCGTGAGTTTGAGGCGAAGTATCCAGAACAAGGCCCGCTCGTCGCCTTCAAGCAAGTATGAGCTGGAGCAGCAGGTTACTACCGGAGGGCCGACGTACCGTCCCTCTGCCCTCCTGGGATGGTCTAACATAGGAAAGCGCTAAAGGGGGCTTGCACCACCCCGTTACGCTCCCCCTTGTTTGGGTGCCTTTCCAGTAGATCGGAGAAACTCCCGTCACCACTAAGCCCTCAATTCCCACACGCACGGGCGGGGCGTCGCTCCAGGGAGTTCGCCTGTTTCCGTTTCCTGCCGCAATTTGCCGGCGGTCGCCCCAGGCGAGCTACGCGCATGGCATGCAGGCCACATCAGCCACCGACGAGGTCACCATTAGCCGCTGGCTTCTCTCGGCAGCCAGTTCGGCATAGCGGTGAGCGCACTGCAGAATGTGCGTGGTCATCCACTCCTTGAGGAGCTTCACCAGCTCCGGACTCACGCTGACTGAACCCGCGTCGAACTGACGCCGCAGGTCACTCAACTGGTCCAGTAGTTGTTTGTGGCTCCCTTTGTGGGCGACCAGGTCCTCGTAGCCCAGCCGTTCGAAGAACGATTCCTCGAACGCAAAGTGATTCCGCACACATTCTACTGTGGCGGCAAAGACCGCTTGCGGTTTCTTGTCCGGATCGACGCCCGAAACGGCCTCATGGAGCTGGTTGATCAACCCGATCAACAACCGATGCTGCCGGTCGATTTCCCAAACCCCAATGCTGAATGACGGCTCCCAAACCAGAAATGCCATCTTGATTCTCCTGAGCCCCGTAATGAACTACCGCGCGTCTGCTCCCGCGTGAAAAAGTCCGCCGGGTGACGGTTCCTCCATGAGGCGATAGAGCCCGTCCTCGCCACCCGGCGGATGAACGACCGTCTGGAGGCAGTGCATTTCTTCCAGCGGTCGAAACTGCCATTTCTCCATGCTTCTCAAACAGCCTCTCTTGACGATTCAAGGATGTCGCCATGTTCGATGAACAACAATGAACTGGAATTCACAATCTGCAGGGGTACCGACCCAGGAGCGTACGCTAGTACAGATTTTCTTATTTTGCGAGTGGGCTACTACTGGTAGGACTAGGACTACGGCAGTCCACACGATCCCTAGATTCTGCGAGTTGTATGTCTTCCTCCGGCAGCCGCCTTTGCCCAGCAAGGCGCAACTTTTACCCTGCACCCGGTTTCGCTGCACCCTCCGCTTGCGTCTCCCCCGCCGGCACCAGCAAAGCGGTGGACCTGCCCCCAGTTTTGAGACGACCGGTTAAGACTCAAAATCCATCGAATGGAGAATTGAGTCATGGGGCTATCGCGCAGGCTGTTCACGAAGGAGTTCAAGCTGGCCGCGGTGCGGCG
>JBEKHU010000547.1:0-3415 GCA_050012115.1 Bryobacteraceae bacterium
TTGGTTTTGCGGGGGACCTTGATGGTGAATGTCGCGCCGCAGTTGCAGTTCGGCCCGGGGCTGATTGCGCGCAGCCGGACTTCGGAAGGGCTGCCCTTGGCGTCGATCGTGATCGCCTTCAGCGTTTCCTGCCGCGAGGCGTGCTTGGTCCCGCGCACTTGCACCGCGTCATTATCCCAGCCGATCACCTCGACCGAGCCGTTGAAGCTTTCGACTTCGAGCCGACCGCCGGGGGCCAGCTTGAAGTCATAGGAGAAGTCTTCTTTGTAGCGTTCGGAATTGCCCCAGATGTCGGCCACCAGGGGCAGCGAAAGGAGGCAAAAGGCGAGAGGGACGGATAAGCGCATGGTTATCTCGGTTCAGTCCTGTTATACGACGGCTGCGCCCCCGGTGTTCCGGGAAAATCACATGCTACCTTAGTGAAATCGATGAAAAAGCTGCTAGCTCTGAACCGCGGCGAAATCGCCATCCGGATTTTCCGCGCGGCCAACGAACTGGGCCTGAAGACGGTCGCCATTTATAGTCAGGAGGACCGGCTCAGCCTGCACCGGTTCAAAGCCGACGAGGCGTATCGCGTGGGCGCCGGGCTGGGGCCGGTGCAGGCCTATCTCGATATCGAGGGAATCGTCGCGCTGGCCGCCGAAAAAGGAGTGGATCTGGTCCATCCGGGCTACGGATTCCTGTCCGAAAACCCGGCCTTGCCACGCGCCTGCGAGAAGGCCGGCATCACCTTCGTCGGGCCGCCGCCTGAGATCCTCGAAATGCTCGGCGACAAGACCGCCGCCCGGCGTCTCGCGCAGAAAGCCGGCGTGCCGGTTTTGCCCGGCTCAGGCCAGGCCGTGACTTCTCTGAAGCAGGCCGAGCAGGCCGCAGCCCGGATCGGATTCCCGCTGATTCTAAAAGCGGCGTTCGGCGGTGGAGGCCGGGGCATGCGGATCGTCGGCGCGCGCGAAGAGCTGGCGGCCCGCTACCACGAGGCGAGCTCCGAGGCGCTGGCCGCCTTTGGCAACGGCGCGGTCTTTCCGGAGCGTTACATCGCGCGCGCGCGCCACGTCGAAGTGCAGATTCTGGGCGACCGGCTAGGCAACCTGGTCCATCTCCGGGAGCGCGATTGCAGCGTGCAGCGGCGTCATCAGAAGGTCGTCGAGGTGGCTCCGGCCATTGGCCTCGATCCGCAGATCCGCAACGCGCTGTGCGACGCCGCAATCGAGTTGGCGCGTGCCGCAAACTACGTCAGCGCGGGCACGGTCGAGTTCCTGGTGGACGTCGACACGGGCGAGTGGTTCTTCATCGAAGTGAATCCGCGCGTTCAGGTTGAGCACACGGTGACCGAGGAGGTGACCGGCATCGACATCGTTCGCGCTCAGATTCAGATTGCACAAGGTTTCGCCCTGCACGGACGCGAGGTGGGCATCCCGCCACAGGATCAAATCGAAGTCCGCGGCGCGGCGCTGCAGTGCCGGGTGACGACCGAAGATCCGGCGAATAGCTTCGTGCCCGACTACGGCCGAATCCAGACCTACCGCTCGCCGGCGGGATTCGGCATCAGGCTGGACGGCGCGTCGGCCTACGGTGGCGCCGTCATCACGCCCTACTATGACTCGCTGCTGGTGAAAGTGACCGCGCGCGGCAACGACATGGAGCAGGCATGCCAGCGCATGGACCGCTGCCTGCGCGAGTTCCGCATCCGCGGCGTGAAAACCAATATCCCATTTCTTGAGAATGTCGTCTGCCACCCCGACTTCCGCGCCGGCCGGGTGTCGACGCGCTTCATCGAAACGACGCCGGAGTTGTTTCGTTTCAAAGCCCGCCAGGACCGCGCCACGCGCCTGCTCAGTTATCTCGGCGAAATCATAGTCAACGGGAATCCGGAGATGGCCGGCCGGCGCGCGCCGGCCCAAGTCCGCGAGCCGAAGATCCCGCCACACGAGAGCACCATCCCGAGTCGGGGGACGCGGCAACTGCTTGACGAACTCGGCCCCGAAGGCTTTGCGCAGTGGACTCTGAAACAAAAACGCCTGCTGCTCACCGACACGACGTTTCGCGACGCGCACCAGTCCCTGATGGCGACGCGCATGCGCACCTGGGACATGATCCGCATCGCCGGCTACATGGCCCACCACCTGGCGGGGTTGTACAGCCTGGAAATGTGGGGCGGCGCGACCTTCGACGTGGCCATGCGATTCCTGTTGGAAGATCCCTGGACCCGGCTGCGGAAGCTGCGCGAACTTGTGCCGAACATCTGCTTCCAGATGCTGCTGCGCGCCTCGAACGCCGTCGGCTATACAGCCTACCCCGACAACGCCGTGCGCCGCTTCGTCGAGGTGGCCGCTACGGAGGGCATCGACATCTTCCGCACTTTCGACTCGCTCAACTGGTTGCCGAACATGAAGGTGGCGATGGAGGCGGTGCGGCGCACCAAGAAGGTTTGCGAGGCCGCCGTCTGCTACACCGGCGACATCGACGATCCCCGGCGCGACAAGTATCCGCTGCAATACTACGTCCGCATGGCCAAGGAATTGGAGCGCATGGGAGCGCACACTCTGGCCATCAAGGACATGGCCGGATTGCTGAAGCCCTATGCGGCTTACCGCCTGGTGAAAGCGCTCAAGAACGAGATCGGCCTGCCGATCCATTTCCACACTCACGACACGAGCGGAATAGCGGCGGCCTCGATTCTCAAGGCCTGCGACGCGGGGGTTGATGTCGCGGATGCGGCTATTTCCTCGATGTCCGGCTCGACCAGCCAGCCCAATCTGAATTCGATCGTCGCGGCGCTGCGGCACGATCGCGTCCGCGCCACGGGGCTGGACTTTGAAGCACTGAACCGCTGCTCCGACTACTGGGAGACCGTGCGGCTCAACTACGCGCCCTTCGACACGGCGCCGCGTTGGGGCACGGCCGACGTCTACATCCACGAGATGCCCGGCGGCCAGTATACGAATCTCCGCGAACAGGCCGAAAGTCTCGGACTCGGCCACCATTGGCCCGAGATCGCGCGCATGTACGCCGACGTGAATCACGCTTTCGGCGACATCGTGAAGGTGACGCCGTCAAGCAAGGTGGTGGGCGACCTGGCGCTGTTCCTGATCCAGCACGGCATGACCGTCCACGAGTTTGAGAACCTTCCGCCGGACCACAGCCTCAACATTCCCAACTCCGTCGTCGAAATGTTCGAAGGCTCGCTGGGCGAGCCGGAAGGGGGTTGGCCGAAGAAGATCGCCAGCGTGATTCTACACGGCGGCAAGCCGAAACGCGGCCGCGCCGGCGCACGCATGGCGCCCGTCGACTTCGACGAGACGCGCGCCGTCATTGAAAAGAAGACGGGCCATAAGCCGAGCGAGACGGAGTTGATGAGTTATGTGATGTACCCGGACGTCTTCGTGAAATTCGCCAAGGCGCGCGCGTCCTACGG
>JBEKHU010000548.1:0-3411 GCA_050012115.1 Bryobacteraceae bacterium
TGACGGGGATGGGCGCCGAAGGTTGGGTGGGACGCACGGCGGAGACGCCGGTCCACGTGATCGCCGGAAAACGCGCGCTGCTGGAGGAGCGGGGGGGCGAGCTGCCCGGCGAAGGAGCTCATGCGGAGGCTGGCAGAAGTGTGATCTGGGTGGCGGTGGCGGGCCGGTATGCCGGGCTGGTGGCGTTGGCCGACCGGCCGCGCGAGGGGGCGCGGGCGGTGGTTCAGAGGCTCCGGAATGCAGGGTTGGGCGTCATGATGCTCACCGGCGACCAGGAAGCGACCGCCCGGGCCGTGGCGCGAGAGCTGGGGATCGAGGACGTGGTGGCGGGCGTGTTGCCGGAGGGCAAGCTGGAGACGCTGCGGCGGCTCCAGGCCGAAGGGCGGCGGGTGGCGATGGTGGGGGACGGCATCAACGACGCGCCAGCGCTGGCGGCGGCGTATGTCGGCGTGGCGCTGGCCGTGGGTACGGATGTGGCGCGCGAGGCGGCTGACCTGACGCTGATGCGTCCCGACCTGGAGCTGTTGCCGCTGGCCCGGGAACTGGCCCAGGCGGCGGTGGGGCTGATGAAACAGAACCTGTTCTGGGCATTGGTCTACAACGCCGTGTGCATTCCCATCGCGGCCGGGGTCCTCTACCCGTCGTTTGGACTGCTGCTGAGCCCGGTGATCGCCAGCGCGGCGATGGCGTTCAGCTCGGTGAGCGTGGTCTCGAACAGCCTGCGGCTGGCGGGCTGGAAGGCGCGGGCGTAAGGCACTGGCACCCCGCGACAGTGCGGCTGCGCAGTCGCGCGGGGGTGATTCCAAGGCCTGCGGCGGCATCCTGCAGGCGGCAAGTAACCTTCTCGGCGGGAACAATCTGAGGGATGCGGGCGTCCATATGAACAGACCGCCAGTTGGGTTGATCGGCGGTATGATGAGTCCTGTGGAGGCTCCCTTGACGCCGAGTCGGAACGGACACGACCGTGATCGGCTGGATGCCCTCCCGGAGACCCCGGGAACGCTCGACGAGCAAGTTCTGCTCGCGGGGCTAAAGACCGGGGACGAGGCCGCGTACGAGTATTTGCTCGCGCATTTTCAACAGCCTGTCTACAGCCTGGTTCAACGCCTCATCGACGATCCGAACGAGGCGAGCGACGTGACGCAGGAGGTCTTCCTGAAGATCTTCCGGAGTGTCGGCCAGTTCCGTGGAGACAGCAGCCTGAAGACCTGGGTCTACCGGATCGCCGTAAACGAGGCCTACAACCGCAGGCGCTGGTTTGGACGGCACCGCAGACCGGAGATCGGGTTGGAGACGCAAGAGCCTGGACGCAGCCATCTGGATCATCTCCACGATCGATCCCGGACGCCTTACGACCTCGTGCTGAACGGGGAACGGAAGAGCGCGATCGAGAAAGCGCTGGACGGCCTGAATCCGGCCTTCCGGTCCGCAGTGGTTCTGCGGGACCTGGAGGAGCTGAGTTATGAGGAGATTGCCGACGTTCTGGATATTTCGCTCGGCACAGTAAAGTCCCGCATCCTGCGTGGGCGCGAGGCGCTGCGCAGGGCGCTGATCGGTCAGTTCGAACCGGCTCGGGGATTCGATTTCACGCCCCAGCCGGCGGACTGAGAGAGTTCGGGGGCGATATGGATTGCCTGCAGGTTCAATGGATGCTCTCGGCATTCCTGGACGACCGCGTCGTAGAGTCCGAGCGGCGGGTCCTGGAAGAGCACATCCAGCAGTGCGCCGAATGCGGCGCGCGGCATGCCGGCTTGGTGGCGGCCCGGAATGCGCTTCGGGCGGCGCCGGTCCGGCCGGTCGATCGTCAACTGGCCATAGCCTTGCGTATTCTGGCCTCGCGGGAGGCCGCGCGGCGGCGCCGGCAGGTGGATTTCCGGACACGATTCCGCGACCTAGCCGGGCGCCTGACGTTCCACGCGGATACGTTGATGAAGCCCTTTGCGCTGCCGGCGGCAGGCGGGCTGGCGTCTGCGCTGCTGTTGTTCTTCGCCGTGATGACCAGCTTCCAGGGCATCATCTCGGGACCGCAGCCGAATGACATTCCCACCGTGCTGACCACGGGACCGCTGCTCAAATCCACGCTGCTCGACACGGTGCCGGATGAAATCTCGGTCTATGTCCTGGTCGATGGGCAGGGGCGGGTGATCGACTATGTCCCGCCGAAGGAGCTCTCCGCCCAGGCCAAGAAGCAATTGCGCCTGGCCATCGGAAGCTCGCTGCTGTTTACTCAATTCGACCCGGCGACGACCTTCGGCCGGCCGACCGCGGGCTGGGTGCGAGTGACCTATCGCAGCACACAACTCGACGTTCGCGGCTGAGCGGCACGGAACCCGGCAACGGGGAGGGAAACTCGCGGGGTGGGTCAGCGCCTAGGGCAGCATTTTCTTTTCGATCGTTCCATCCTCGAGCGCATCGCCAGCGCCGCGTGTGGCGAGCATGCGTCGACGGTCATCGAGATCGGCCCCGGTCCCGGCGGCTTGACGGAACGGCTGCTGCCGCGTTGCGACCGGCTCGTTGCGGTGGAGACGGACCATCCGCTGGCCGACGTGCTGCGCACGCGCTATGGCGCGGATCCCAGGTTTGAACTGATCGAGGCGGACATACTCCAGACCGAGCTCTCGCAGTGGGGCAGCGCGGTGGTCGTGGGGAACATCCCCTACTACATCACCTCGCCGATTGTGGAGCAGGCGCTGGGCCTCGGCGGGCTGCTGGAACGCGCCGTATTCCTGGTGCAGAAAGAAGTGGCCGACCGGCTCGCGGCGGCGCCGGGCAGCCGCGACTACGGATACCTCAGCGTCGCGGTCCAACTGCGGTGTGACGTGCGGACGCTGTTCAGCGTGAAGCGCGGCGCGTTTCGCCCGCCCCCGAAGGTCGAAAGCGCGGTGGTGCTGCTGGAGCCAAGGAGCGCGCCGCTGTGCGAGGACGTGCCGGGGTTCCTGCGCTTTGCCTCGGCGTGCTTCCGGCACAAGCGCAAGACGCTGAGAAACAACCTGGCGGGTGTCTTTCAAAAGGAGCGGATCGAGGCTTTGGAGGAAGCCTCTCTGCGCGCGGAACAGCTCGCGGTGAGTGAGTTGGTGCGACTGTTCGCTAAACTGAAAGATCGATGATTCGAGTCCGATTCGCGCCATCCCCCACCGGCTATCTGCACATCGGCAGCGCCCGCACGTTCATCTTCAATTGGCTTTTCGCGCGGCACAGCCAGGGGACTATGATCCTGCGCATCGACGACACCAACATGGAACGCAACACGCAGGCCTCGCTCGACAGCATCATGGACGGGCTGACTTGGCTCGGCCTGGGCTGGGACGAGTTCTACCGGCAAAGCGACCGGATCGAGCTGTACCGGCGGGCCGCGCGGAAGATGCTGGAGCGCGGCTGGGCCTACCGCGACTTCACGCCCGCCGTGGAGAA
>JBEKHU010000549.1:0-3401 GCA_050012115.1 Bryobacteraceae bacterium
GCTTCCTGCTCTTCTACCTGCTCTGCGGAGCCGCCGCCGCTCTCGCCCAGTTCGCCGTCAACCCTGACAGCCGCATCCCCCAGATCGGCGCCAGCGGCGCCATCTTCGGCGTCATGGGCGCCTACCTGGTCAAGTTCCCTCACTCGCGCATCACCACCGTCGGCTGGTTCATCATCCTGTTCAGCTTCGAACTCCCCGCCTGGCTGCTGCTGCTCTACTTCATCGCTCTGCAGTTCCTCAGCGGCGTCGGCTCCATCGCCGACGTCGCCACGCAGCGCGGCGGCGTAGCCTACTTCGCCCACATCGGCGGCTTCTTCGCCGGCATGCTGCTCATATATGTCTTGAAGACGCGCGACCGCTACGCCCTGCGCCGCGATCTAAGCTGGTAGTGTTTGGGGACTGACGTCTCTGTCCTAGGCGCGCACGACTCTCTCTCGCCATACTCTGCCGCCACTGCGCCGTGTGGACTTCAGCCGTCTGTCCCCGGACCCCGTTGGTGCTCGCCCGCCTCCCTGTGAGGAATGCAGGCTAAGCTGGTAGTGCCACTCCGGCCATGTTCTACCCACCCGACCTCGACCTCTCCGCCGCGCCCGCGCTCGACCTGCTGGCCATCGCCGCCCATCCCGACGACATCGAGCAGACCTGCGGCGGCACTCTCATGAAGATGGCCGAAGCCGGCTACCTCACCGGCGCCCTCGACCTGACCGCCGGCGAGATGGGCTCGCGCGGCACCCCTGATCTGCGTCTGGAAGAGGCCCGCCACTCCGCCTCCATCCTCGGCCTGGCCTTTCGTGAGAATCTGCGCATGCCCGACGCGCGCCTCGACAACAGCCTCGCCCTGCGCATGACCCTGATGAGCGTCGTCCGCCGCCTCAAACCCAAGGTCGTCATCCTGCCCTATTGGGAGGCCCGCCACCCCGACCATGCTGTCGCCGCACAGTTGGGTTTCGAAGCCTGCTTCCTCGCCGGCCTCGCCAAAATGGAGGAATCCGTCCCGCCCCACCGCCCCCACAAGCTCCTCTATGCCTCGCTCTACGCCAACGTGACGCCCTCCTTCGTCGTCGACATCACGCCCTACTTCGACCGCCGCATGGAGTCCCTCTTCGCCTACGCCTCGCAGTACGGCGAATCCGCAACCGCCGCCGGCCTCTTCCCCAACCGCGACGAGATCCTCGACCGCCACCGCTCCATCGCCCGCTTCTACGGCAACCTCATCGGCGCCAAGTACGGCGAACCCTTCGTCGTCAAGGAAACCCTGCGCATCGACGACGTCGTCACCATGGGCGTCCGCACGTTCTGACAACTCGCGCTGTCTCCAAGCCCCAACCTTCGCATCTGAGCTGCGACCACAGGGAGCGGTGCGTTCTCTCAACTGTGGTCACAGGAAGCTCTGTGCCCTTCTCCCCCCGCGGCCGGGATTACACTGCAAACACGGAGTCCCCTCGTGGCGCGAAGAAACTTCCCTCTCTCGAAAGTCTACGGCCTGTTGGAACCCGGCCCGGTCGTGCTGCTCACCACCGCCGGCAGGCGATGGCCCAACGTCATGACCCAGTCCTGGCACACCATGCTCGACTTCGAGCCGCCCCTCGTCGCCTGCGTAGTCAGTAACCGCAACTTCTCTTTCAATGCGCTCCGCAGGACCCGCGAGTGCGTCCTCAACATCCCTTCGGTCGAACTCGCGCCAAAGGTCGTCGCCTGCGGCAATGTCTCAGGCCGCGAGGTCGATAAGTTCGCCACCATCGGTCTCACGCCGCTCCGCGCATCCTCGGTCCGCGCGCCCCTCATCGCCGAGTGCTTTGCCAACTTGGAATGCCGTGTCGTCGACACCCGCGCCGTGAACCGCTATTGCCTTTTCGTCCTCGAGGTTGTCAAAGCCTGGATCGACCCGGCCCGCAAGCGCCCCCGCACCATCCACCACCTCGGCAAGGGCGCGTTCATGATAGCGGGCGAGACGATCAAGCTGCCGTCGAAGATGAAGTAGCCGCCCTCAAGGCTACCGGCTGGTCTCCGTCTTCTCCGAGAGCACGTAGAGGTCGGGATCGAGGGTCACCGACAACGGCGCCGAGGGCAGCGGGATCGAGAAGGTCGACTGCGCTCCCTTCACCTGCACCGAACCGCGCACTTCCTGGGTCTTGTTCAGCCGGATCACTAGGGGCAACGGCATGAACCAATCGTCGGGCGCGCCGATCTGCTTCAGCACGCCGTTCAACAGGACGCCGTTGGGCTGCGGCTGGATCGAGTACTCCAGCCGGTAGCTCGGCAGCACGGCCTGCAGCACCCACTGGTTGTAAAACCAGTCCAGGTTCTGCATGTGGTACTTGATGCCGAGCGGCGCACGGCGGAAGTGTTCCGACGCCACGGCGAAGAAGTCCTCTGTCGTGGCTGCCCGGCCGGCGTAGCGGGACGTGAAGTCCTTCATCATCGCGTAAAACGCCGAGTCGTCGCCGGTGCCCGGGTTTGTGAACAGGAAGTGCAGCATCCGCAGCACCAGCGCGCCCTTGAAATACGTCAGCGCATAGTATGCGTTCAGGGTCCGGGGGGGCGCGGCCCGCAAGCCCAGGATCAGCGGTCCTAATTCAGCCACCTTCCCTGTCAGGATCCCCGTCTCGGTCATCGGCGGCGTGATCAACGCACGCCGTTTTTCCCGGATTAGCTCGGCTTCGGCATCGCGGTCCATCCTCGCCCTGACGTACAACGCCGCCGAGTACTCGGCGAAGCCCTCGCTTAACCACTGGTCGCGATAAGTCTTCCAACTCACAACGTGGCCCCACCACTGGTGCGCCATTTCGTGCGCCATGAAGGAGAGCCCCCGCTTACTGGTATGCCTCAGAGTCGGCGTAAGCAGTAGCAAAGACGGAACTCCCTGGCCGAACTGGCGCGGGTGAAGCACGGCGCTGGCCTGCTCGAACGGATATGGCCCGAATAGTTCGGAGTAGAAACGCACCGCATTGCTGAGTTCGGTGAGCATTTCGTTCTCGCTCTCCTTGACCAGGAATCGGCCAGCCATGTAGTAGTAGTTCACGGGCGGAGTCTTGGCGTCGGCCGGCCTGCTGTAGCGGCCGAAATCGCCCACGACAAACGTGGTGAACGCCACCGGTTTGTCCATTTTCCAGCGCGTGGCCCGTTCCCCTTTCGCCGCCTCTCCCTGTTCCTCGGATGAGACGCCGGTGCTGATGGCGAGGTGGTCCTTTCTGTGAAGGAACAGCACGTCGAAGGTGGAGCGTTGCAGGTAGCCGTGGGCCGGATACCAACTCACGGTGGGACGCGGGTAGTAGGCATCCTCCGGCCGGTTCTGGCCCCAGCGACCATAGCGCTCGGCGTCGGCGTCGTCCGGACGCAACATCGCCGCCCCGCTCGAGCGCACGGTCAACTTCGTCGCCGCGCCGTGCGCCAGCGGCGCG
>JBEKHU010000550.1:0-1893 GCA_050012115.1 Bryobacteraceae bacterium
CTGCGCGTGGCGCCGCAACACCCCCCAACCTCCAATGATGAGCACGAGGACGAAGAACACCGCCGCCCCCCACCTCCAGACCTGCACGGTCAGGCTGGGCCAACCGCGGCGCGGTGTGCCTTGCTCGGTGGCCTCGATCTCCAGTTCGGGCTCCGGTTCCTGGACTGCAGCCTCCTCCCGGGGCGCAAACCGTACCGTGTACTTGCCAGGGGACATCCGGATCTGAATTGGGTGGTCCTTGCCCTCGTCCGCGTAATACTCCAGCAGCTTCTTCCGAAGACGATAGGCCTCCACCCGGACCACGGAGGACTGCTTCTTGTCGAAATCCGGGCTCTTTCCGAGGACATCGATGGCGAGGTTGTACTCCTTGACCTGGTCGGCCTTGCTCTCGAAGTACTGCTCACAGATGTAGCGGAGCAGCTTGTGGCGCGTCGTTCCGGCCCCAAACAGCTGGGAGCCCAGAACAGCCTCCATTTCGGATCTTTCGATCGCGAAGGTCAATGCTTTGGTTGGGTCTGCTCCCATCGCGGCTCAAGTATAACGCACGTACTTGCGCGCGAAAAGCGCTCATAAAATCCGCGCCTTAGCCTGGCTTAAGGGTTTCAGCGGGTTTCTGTAACCCTATAACCTCGGGGAGTTTTTCGGGGCTTTCGTGCTGACACCCCAAGAAACCCCAGTCATGCACCCCGCGGCGGTCACCTGGCTGCAACCCAAAGTCCGAGATTCCGCAACCCCTGTAGCATTCCCGGCTGAATCGCCGCTCCGCATAATCAACTTAGCCCGCGAGAGAAGCGGCTGCGGTGAGAGCCGGCGCGCGGTGATTAGTTCGCTTTGCATAGAAAGAGGTTAGCGAAGAGCCATGAAAAAAGCTCGCATTGTGTTTTTAATCGCGTTCGTGTTTGCTTTGCTGACACTGTTGCCGGTGGGGCAGGCGCAAACGACCCGTGGCCGTGTCGAGGGCATCGTAACCGATGACAGCAAAGCGGTAGTCGTCAACGCGACGGTCATCCTGCTCAACATCAACACCCAAGCCAGAGTTGTCCGTCAAACGAGCGGTACAGGCCTGTACATATTCGACAACGTCGATCCAGGAAACTACTCGGTGACGGTCGAAATGGTCGGGTTCAGCAAATTCGTCCAGGAGAACATCCTGGTTCAGACCGGCGGCGACGTGACCGTGAATGTGGGCTTGAAGACCGGCTCCGTACAAACGACCGTCACCGTCACGGAAACGCCCGGGGCGGTGGAATTCAACTCCGCCAACAGGGACATCACCCTAGATTCGACAATGGTAGCCGAAGTCCCTCGTCTCGACCGCAACCCGTTCAAGCTGACTCTGATCGCGCCATCCGCATTCAACACACGCGGCGAGATAGATCCCTACAACTCCTGGTCCGCCAATAGCGTCGACCTGGGCGGCGGCACGAACATGAGCAACGAACTGCGGGTCGATGGCAGCCCGATCGGCACGGGCTACAAGGCCACCGTCCTCCCGAACATGGACGCGCTACAGGAAGTCGTCGTCTCCACAAACAGCGTGGATGCCGAAACCGGCCATAGCAGCGGAGGCGCGATCACGATGACGACCAAGTCCGGGACCAACGAGTGGCACGGCAGCGGCTTCTACCTGGGCCGCTACCCCTGGGCTAGCGCCGTGTTCGACCGGACGACCAACACCTTGACTTCCACGCGCCAGACCATGTACGGCGGAACGCTCGGTAATCCGATCCTCAAGAACAAACTGTTTAATTTCTTCTCGCTGGAACGTTGGAACGTCGCTTCTCCAAATAGGTTAATTCAGGCCACGCCCCCGACTGACCTGGAAAGGAACGGTGATTTCTCGCAGTCGTACTACGACCTCGGCAACGGGAACACTGGCGTACGCACGATCTA
>JBEKHU010000550.1:1900-5298 GCA_050012115.1 Bryobacteraceae bacterium
ACCCGGCCATCCCCTCCGTGACCGATCCGGTCACCGGCCAACTCACCAGGGTGCCCTTCGCAAATAATGTGATTCCAGCCAGCCGCATGGACCCCGACACGAAGGCTATGATGGCGCAGATTTGGAAGCCCAACAATGCCGGCATCGGCGTCACCCACACAAATAGTTTCTCCACCGATATACCCAATACGTTCCAATATTACGATTATTCTGAGCGCGCAGATTATAACATCGGCGACAAGTGGAAGGTCTTCGGCCGCTTCGCCAAGTATTACACGAACAACGAGATAGGCAATCCCACGAGTTCCCCACTCTTTCCGACGAGCGGAACCCTGCGGGCCGGCTGGTCGGTGGGCGGCGATGCGGTCTGGACGGTCAACTCAAGTACCGTCGTGAGTTTCCATGGCGACTACCACACCGTGGCCGACTCTCTTAGTCCGCCGCAAAACCCCCCGACGGTTTATTCTCAGTTTTGGCCCAACAACAATTGGTATCAGAACTACCTGACTAACATGACCGGCGTGCCGATCTACACGCCAGAGATCAATATCGGCAACGGCGTCTCATTCGGAGGCGGCGAATATGGGTACTTCTGGAACCAGAACCTGGCTGCTCAGGCCTGGGACGCGAAAATCTCCCATCAAGCCGGTTCGCATTACCTGAAAGCAGGCTTTGAACTCCGTCGCGAAAAGAATTCGAACGCTTTTTTCCCCTTGCCGAGTTTCAATTTCAACACGCCCCTCACGGCGCAATCCTACGTCAATGGGTCGTCGGCGAACCCGTCCGGCGACGGATACGCCACGTTCCTGCTCGGCGCGCTCGACAATAGTTCGTTTATGACCGGAGGGCCGGCTGAGGTTCCGCAATCCGAGTTTTATGGCATGTACTTCCAGGACGACTGGAAATTGAGCCGCAAGATCACTCTCAACCTCGGCCTGCGTGACGAATATGAGACTGCCTACCACGATGCGGCTCACATTCTAGGGGGCCTCGATTTGTCCGCTCCCAACCCCGCTTACGGCGGAGGGAACGGGCCCGCCATGCCGGCCGCCGCTACGGCTATCGTAGGCGGCAACTACTACCCATGGACCGGGGCATGGGATTTCACGAGCTCGGCCCATCCGGGCATGTGGAACCCGCAGAAACTTGCGCTTCAGCCGCGCCTGGGCCTCGCCTACCGGATCAACGACAGAACTGCACTCCGGGCGGGCTATTCCATATACATGACCCCCACGGCAGGTATGTACCTGAATGGTATCGCGGGGCAGGGCGACGTGAATGCTATCGGTCCGCCGTATTACGGAGTGTTTGGCACTCAGTATACGCTGAATCCCCTGCAAGGCGTTCCCCAGGAGTACTTCGCAAACCCGTTTCCAGCCAGCAGCAACCCGCTCGCTCCCCTTCTCGGAAGGAGTTCGGGACCGCAACTCGGCACCGGCGGGGAGTCCCTCGAATTTTACCCGCAGAATCTGCAGAAGGCTTACAACCAACGCTTCAACGTCAATCTCCAGCACGAATTCCCCGGCCAGTTTGTTGTCTCGACGACTTATTTCTTGAATATCGGTGACAAGTGGTACTCGCAGGCGCTGAACCAACCCAATCCCCAGTACCTGACGGCAAACGAAAGCGCCCTGACTACGACTGTCGCAAACCCCTTTTACCACTATCTGAGCAACACATTAGTTCCAGGTCCGCTGTGGAACCAGCCGAACGTTACTCTTTCCCAACTGCTGGTCCCCTATCCGCAGTACGGGTCGCTGGTTGCAATGGGACAATGCTGCGCCCCGGAGCGATATAATTCGTTGGAGTTCAAGGCTCAGAAGGTTTTCAGCAAGGGCTACAACTTCCTTGTCACTTATGTCTACATCCGCGAGAGAGCCGCGTGGAATACTCTCACCGATTACGCCGAATACGCCAATGAGTTTCAATGGCTGGACAGCAACCAGCCGCGCCACCGGTTCAACGCCGCTGGCACTTACGAACTTCCGTTCGGGAAAGGCCGGACCTATCTGAGCGGCATGAACAGGGTGGGCGACGCCGTGATCGGCGGCTGGAAACTCACGGGACTGCTGACTATGATGTCGGGCGACTACGTGACATTCAACGGCGGATCGGGCCCCACGCTCACCAACCCACAGAATGGCAACATGATCGCCACCGGCAACCCGTGTATCGCTAACCCCACGCCATCGGCCTGGTTCAATACTTCGGTGTTTCAACCGATTCCGTCCAACGTTGCCTTTACGCCTCGGACCAATCCCTACACGTACAGCTGCCTGACTGGCCCGAGCTTCCTGAACCTCGATGCGACCATTTCGAAGTTCTTCAGGATCACCGAGAAGTTTCGCCTCGAGATGCGGATGAACGCTTACAACGCGATCAACAACCTGAACCGCGCCGACCCGGTTACGGGTATCGGTCCGGGATTCGGCCAGGCGCTTTATCAGGGCGCCCCTGGTGGTATCTTCGGTCAGGCGGGCGGCGGCGGCGGTTATCCTAGCCCGACCAGCGTGGCAGGCCGTCAGCTTGAGTTCAGCTTGAAGTTACTCTTCTAGCCGGCCTCGATACTCCGATCGTTTGGAAACGGCGGCGGAGATCCCGCCGCCGACTTTCAGATCTTGATTGCTCGGCAACTATCTTTGTGCACAGTTGTTTGCTGGATCGACTGCTCGGCACCCTCCAAAGCGTAGCAAGAAGCCAGGCTTCTGCCGTTCGGCCGCCGCGAGTACCCGAAGGAGCGGGGCTGGCCACTTCGTGGGCCGCCCGAGTAGCTCAGAATGAAACGGCGAGATACAGAGGCTAGAATGAGGTTCAATACAACCTCCCATCCCTCGCGCAGAGCTTTCCTGGCCGGAGTGGCCGGCTCGCTGGCTCTAGCCAAGTTGGCCCCGGAGCTCCGGGCGGCCCAGCAGGCTTCGCAGGCGCCGCCGGACCCTGCGCAGACCTTCAGCCTGGACGTCACGCGCGTCAACGTGCTGTTCACGGTCTCGGACAAGAAGTGCCGCTTCGTCACCAACCTGGCGATGGAGGACTTCGACGTCATCGAAGCCAGGAAGAAGCAGAACGTCCTGGAGTTCACCACGGAAAGCGATCTGCCATTGCGCATCGCGATCCTGGTGGACACGAGCAACAGCATTCGCGCCCGCTTCCGGTTTGAACTCGAGGCCGCGCGGAGTTTTCTGGAGAGCGTCATCCGCCAGGGACGGGACAAGGCGCTGGTGTACGGCTTCGACACGGAGGCCGCGCTGGTGCAGGACTTCACCGACGACACGGAGCTGCTGGGCAACAAGCTCAGGGATCTGCGTCCCGGCGGCGGCACGGCGCTGTTCGACGCGATGATCGCGGCCTGCCGCGACAAGCTGATGCTCGACCGGCCGTTGCACAACTACCGCCGAGCG
>JBEKHU010000551.1:0-3393 GCA_050012115.1 Bryobacteraceae bacterium
CACGTTGCAGCCGGCGGTGGCGATGGAGAAGGCCTGCGAGCCGGGGTGAAAGTGGAACAGCGGCTTCTTCTCGATCGGATCGATGTGCGCCGCGCAGACGCGCGAATGGACCAGAGAGTAGTAGACGCCGCCGCGGTTCTCGCGCACGCCGCAGTAGCCGCGCTCGCGGTCGTCGATGACACATTCGCGCGGGCAGAGCTTGCACTTGATCTTCTTGAAAGCCTGCTTCTCGTAAAACTTGGCCTCGACGATGAACTTCGCGTCGGGATCGTCCGCGGCCAGCGCCCGGCCCGCCAGGCAGGGCAGCGCCGCAACTCGCAGGAACTCGCGCCGCTGCACGTCACACCTCCACGCGGCGGATGAACCGCGCGTCGTTCGTGCCCAGACGGTGCTGCGCGTCGGCCGCGGTGGCGATGTAGTTCGGTGCGCGCTTGACGGCCACCAGGGTCTTGAAGCCCTGCTCCCTGCGCTTGGCCTCGATGATCTGCCAGCCCACCGTATCGAGGGCCACCGGATCGCTCGCGACCAGCAATCCGTTGAAGGGCCACGACCACTGCGGCATGTACGACGGTCCACCCTCATACTGCGCCACGAGGGCGTCGCAGATGGTCAACCGCACCTTCTGCCGGACGGGCGGCAGGGCGTTTACGTCGGCGACATAGGGATCGCCCGCATTCAAGTGGTACTTGTTCGGATTGTGGATGGCGCCGAACATGTTCTTCAGCGCCATGGTCACTCCGACGATGCCGTGGTCCTTCAGCACCGGCAGGTTGATGACCGCCTGGCACTGGCGCGTGAGAGTGCGGGACAGCAGGCTGCCGGCATTGCCGAACACCGCGAGGTCGTCCTCGAAGCCCGCCGAGTCGTTGCCGATGAAGCGAACCTTATCGCGCCGTGCGCCCACGGGGAAACCGGCGCTATCGAGATCGGAGTTCAGGCGATCCCAGATCACGATGTCCGAGCCGCGGACGCCGGCCTGCTGGAGCCGCTCGACGACAGCGTCGACCAGGACGGTGCGGGTTGAGGCGCCGCGCCCGGCCAGGCAGTTCACCTTCAGGCCGACGCATTCCCCCGGCCGGGCGATCAGCTTCCAGGCCTCGGCCGGAGTATCGCGAGCGAAGAACGTTTGGATGGCGCGGTCGAGGAGCTTCAGCACGCGCGCCGAGTCCCCGATGGGCAGCGACTCATCGCGCGCGATCACGACTTTCGACGGCTCCGCCGGGACCAGCGCCGCGGCCAGAGAGGCACCCAAGAACTCCCGCCTGTCGATTCTAGACATCTGGGTCCTATTACGCCTTACTTATAGCACTAACGGAGGCGGGCTTCCATCGTTCCGGCCAGGTCCAGGAGCGTGTCCCCGACGTCCTGATAGGCCGTAAGGCGGACAAAACAGCGGCCCTGCCAGAAGGTCAGGCTCGGGCCGTAGGAGCGGCCGCCGGAACCGATCCGGACCGGCCGGCTGCCCGAGGCCGGCTCGGATTCGAACAGTGCCCGGGCGTGGCCGCTGGTGGCCAGGATGTGGACGTCGGCCACGGCTTCGGCGCCGCCCGGTTGCCGATACAACGCCGTGAAGGTCTTCTCCACGCCCGCGCGCAGATAGCGATCCGCGTCGCCGTCCACGTACTTCCACAGATCCGCGGCGGCAAAGACGCGCGTCTGGCCGGCTTTGCGCCAAAGTCCCGATGCGCTGGCCGGCGGCAGCAGCGTCTCGGGCTTTTCCGCAGCGCGCTGGAGCAGCATCTGATTTGTCTTGGAGCGGCTTTCCCCAACGCTCGTCACGTAGACCGCCGGCCCGTCTCTCACCGGGCAGGTGTGCTCGCAAGCGCCGCAGCCGACACACAGGGCTGGATCGACGTAGGGCTGCCGGACGGACCGGAGTCGCCCTTCCCGGTCAGCCACGTCGGCTGGCCGGAGATAGATCGCCTTGGGGGTCGTCGGGCACCACTCCTCGCAGACGATGCACTCGGTCGCCATGGCCCACGGCAGGCAGCGCCCGTGGTCGTAGAACGCAGTGCCCAGGCGGATCGGGCTGGCGCTGGTTCCGCTGGTCCAACCCTTCTGCTGCAGTGTGAACTCCCAGATGGCTCCGGTCGGGCAGACCTGGCCGCAGAGCACGCACCCGGGTTCGCAGTAGCCGATGCGGGAGACCAGCACGGGCGTCCAAAGGCCCTCCACGCCAGCCTCCGTAAAGCTCGGATGCAGGGCGTGGTTCGGGCAGACCTTCATGCACTCTCCGCAGCGGATGCAGCGCTCGAGGAAGTTGAACTCATCGAGCGAGCCTGGCGGGCGGATGCGAGCGCGGCTCTGCTCCACGGCGAGACCGGGCGCGCTGCGGACGATGGGGATCAGCGCCGCGCCGGCAGCCAGGCTCGTCAGGACGCGCCTGCGCTCGAGGTCGGGCCCTTCGCGGGTCGCTTTGGCGTCGGGGAAGAAACGGAAGACGAGCCCGCTCTCGGGACATTCGGCCACACAGTTCATGCACAGGTGGCACTCCGCCTTGCGCCAGCGGGCACCGGGTATCGGATCGTCGCCGCCCTGGCAACTGAGCAGGCAGCGGTTGCAGTCGGCGCAATGGCTCTCGTGCTTCTCCAGGCCCAGGACCGACCAGCGGGACAGCAGGCCCAACAACCCGCCCAGAGGGCACAGCGCCCGGCACCAGAAGCGTGTGAAGCGCAGATTCAGCAGGAGAATGAGGGCGAAGATCAGGCCAAGGAGGAGTCCCTGCCGGAAATGCGGCTGGCTGAAGCTCAGCAGCGTGTCTTTCAGCAGGAAATGGAGCGCGGCGCCGACGTAATGCAACGCCTTCCAGCCGGGCCGCGACAGCAGGTCCACGGTCGCGTTCACGGCGTAGTTCAGCGCCGGCAGCACCGACAATGCCAGCGACCGGACCAGCAATGAAACGGGATCCAGCAGGCCGTAGATCCCCGACCCGAACAACGCCGCCGCGAGCAGCGCTACGAGAAGGTAATACTTCAGCTCCTGCCAGCGCTGGTAACGGTTCGATTCGATGCGCCGAGCCCCGAGCTTGCTCTTCGACCGGAACCCGCTGAACCAGTGGTTCAGGGTACCCAGCGGGCAAATCCAGCCACAGAAGAACCGGCCCAGAAACAAAGTGGGGAGGATGATGGCCAAAGACCACAGCAGGCCCCGGTACAGCGCGTGGCTGGCGAGAGCGCTGCCCAGCGCGATCAGCGGGTCCAACTCCAGAAACCACCGGACCGCGGAAGGGACGCGCGGGTCGCCGTGGAGTGAATGAAAGGAGCCGCGAAACTCAGTCTGGAAAAGCAGGCACAGGAAGAGCGTAAGGAAAACGATCTGCGAAATCCGGCGTGCCCTGGCCAGCTTCACCCTACCAGAAGTCTATCACCGCACAACGCGCACGCGACTCGGATC
>JBEKHU010000552.1:0-3385 GCA_050012115.1 Bryobacteraceae bacterium
CTCTACCCGGTGAACACGCTTCAGCAGGCAGAGGCCGACGTGGCCGAATCCCGGCCGCCGTGGACGCGCACGGCCGCGGCGCAGTTGGACACGGCGATGCACTCGGTGGTCGCCGTGCGCTCCAACGAACTCCTCTCGGGGGCCCTGCGATTCGACCCGACGGTTCTGGCCCTGCGCATGCTCGCGGCCCGGATGGCGACAGTCCCCGGCCGCAAAAACCTCATTTGGATCACGCACGGCGTGCCCATCGCGGCGCGTGATGTCTCGGGAGAGCCGATCGACCTGACCCGCGACGTGAGGAATCTGGCGGCCGAGCTGGTCAGATCCCATATCGCCGTGCACGCCGTGGCGCAGTCGGCCCAGGGGGCAGGGGTGGGTTTCAATGACAGCGTCGCTATGCTCCGCGTAATCTCAAGCTGGACGGGAGGCCGGGCATTCGGGAGCGATAACGCGGAAGAAGCGATCAACGAGTCGATTCGCGATGCCCGCAGCACCTACGTTGTCGCTTATGAACGGCCGGCACAGAAGAAGAACCCGAAATACTACAAGCTGCAGGTCACCTGTGACCGCAAAGGGATGCGGATCCTTTCCCGGCAAGGGGATCTCGATGTTGCAGACATGCCGCTCAGCAAGCCGGAGGTGCAGGCCGCGATTGATTCCGCCGCGCGGGCGACGCTCGATTCTCCGGACATCGGCGTGCAGGCCCAGATCTCATCCACCGGCGCCGGCCCTAACGCCTTTCGCGTCAGTGTGCGCATCGACCCGCGGGATGTTTTTCTGCGCCAGGGCGCCGATGGGGGCTTCAGCGGACAGTTGTTCTTGGTGGTTGCCGGATACGAAGATGGCGGGCTAAAGGAGTTGCCTCCACCGGAGCAATGGAACGTGGGCCTCAAGGCGCAGGAGTATGAGGAGAGTCTGCAGAATGGCATCGAACACGCGACTGCCATCACTCCCAGTCAGAGCACCCAGAAGATCCGCTGCATCGTGATGGACCGCGAACTCAACGCGGTTGGCTCGGTCACCGTTCCGCTCCCCGGTCGCGGGGCAGGGCATTTAGGCCGCGCCATAACCGGCGATGCTCACGCCCGCATCACCTGAATGCGGAGGAGTGAAGGGTTGTGCCTGGGTGTAGACTGAACAGGATCCGGGAGTCCAAACTAGGAACCGCCGCTGAATGGTCCACGCGTCCGTCAGGCGTTGCAACCCAGGAGCGGCCTCACGGACTTCAGAGGTCGCGAGGCTGTCACGAAAGCCGAGGGAATTGAGCAGGGCATCTCCTGGCGCGCCTTCCAGATGGGAGCAATCGCCGCTTCTGAAGATGGCCGTTGTATTGTCTCAGGCGAGGAAGAGTCTCTGAGCCAGTTGATGATCTTTCCGGTTGCGGGCGCAACTAGCATGAGAGGTTCCAGATGAAGCCAGTTTTTATTGCCGTGTTTTTGATGAGCGGCCTCGCCGCTCTAGCGCAGACGCCCTTGGTCGAGGTCTGGGCTGTCCCGAGCGCCGCCAAAGTCCGCCCCGACGACCGTGTGCAGGCCCGCAACCTGGTGTGGGACAAGAGCACCAAGACGATTTCCATCGCCGGGGCGAAAAACGAACACGTTCCTTTTCAAGTCGTGATCACCGTTCCGCCGCCCCCGGACCGCTATCGCCCCGCTGCTTCCGGTTTCTTTGTGGAAGCCAGCGACCTGATTTCCGGCGCCGGCCGCCTCACGCGGGACCACGTGAAGCTCTACTTCGAGCACGTCATCCTGTGCCCTGCCAAATCCAGCCCGATCGGAGAGACCGGTTTCTGGCCGGACCCGCTGGCCCCGCTGACGGATCCGTTCGGCATGGCGGCGCCCTTCCGCGAAGCCGTTCGGAACCGTGGCATATGGATTGATGTCATCACTCCTCCCGACCTTCCAGCCGGCGATTATGCCGGAACCATCCGCGTTATGCAGAACGGTCAGGAGATCGACAAAATCAACCTGCGATTGAAGGTCTACAATTTCGCACTGCCAGCGGAGACCCATCTCATCACGTACATGGGAGTCTCCGGCGCGGGCCTTGCCGCCGCCCATCACGTCGCCCCTGCGTCGCCGGAAGCCAAAGCGCTGCTTCACAAGTACCATGCCTTTCTCTACGCCAGCCGCATGGAGCCCTGGTTCAACGAGCCGCTGCAGCCACAGATCAAGGTCTCCGGCGACACCGTCACGCTGCGTTTCGACGCCGAAGCGTACGACCTGTACATGAAGCAGTGGACGACCAAGCGCGGGATTCTGGAGTCGGCGCCCCGGGCTGTGTTCCGCAGGTCGCGATCGGAGGAGTTAACCCCGGAGACCGCTCAACTCGCCAAGTCATACCTGAAGCAGGTGAGCGATTACTATCGTAAAAACGGCTGGCTGGACCGCCTCGTCTTCAACAGCCCGATCGATGAGCCCGACAACGCGCACGACTTCGAGGAAACCCGCAAGTGGGCCTCGCTGGTGCACGAAGCCGCGCCGGGAGTCCCGTTTCTGGCGACCAAGACTCCCGTGCCCCAGCACGCCGAATGGGGCACGCTGCGCGGATTCGTCAATAACTTCTCGATTCACGGCAACGACCTGAACGGGATCGCCATCAAGGACGCCATGCGCGAAGAACAGGCCAGAGGCGGCGAGATGAGCTGGTACATTTCGTGCGACCAGGCTTACCCGCAACCCAACTATTTCATCGACGCGCCGGCCATGGACCCGGTCATGGTGCCATGGATCACCTGGCGCTACGGCATGCAGGGCATCCTTTACTGGGACATGAAGCACTGGTCGGAAGTGAAAAGCCCCTGGACCGACCCGGTCACCTTCATGAGCGGTTATTTCTGCAGCGAGGGGCGCGTATTGAATGGCGAAGGCTCGCTGATCTACCCGGGCAGCGAAACCCGGCAAAACACCGGGCAAGCCAACGTCGATGGGCCGGTATCCTCTATTCGTTTCGAATTGCTTCGCGAAGGCATCGAAGACTACGAATATCTGTGGCTGCTGAAGTCGCTCGGAGACGCATCCTTTGCCGATGACGCCGCCAAAAGCATGGTGGTGGATGTCTCGGCCTTTTCGCGGAATCCGGAGGAGCTGTTCGCCCTGCGCGAGAAGATGGCGCGCCGCATCGAACAATTGGCCGGCCGCAAAGCAGCGACAGCGGCTCGTCCGTGAGGCGCGGCCCGGGCGAGTAGTTCGCGAAACGCGAGCCGCCCGGCCGGTTCCATTCACGGTGGGCCCGCGCTTCTGGCTCGCGTTCAGTTCTCGCACGCTAGTGTGGTGAGTCGTTGATTCATCGCAGAAACCACTGCGGCTCGGATGTCCACGTCCGGCTCTTGAAAACAATCGAAAGGCCGACGTGGCCGTCGGCCGCAGACCTGGCGGTCTGCCCC
>JBEKHU010000553.1:0-3383 GCA_050012115.1 Bryobacteraceae bacterium
GGCCGAAGCTTCGGCGCGGATGGCCGATCCCACGCCCGCGCTGCGCTGGCATTGGCCGCGCACGGCGCGCTGGACCGGCTTGGGCGTCTTGGCTGTGCTGGGGCTCTTCGGTCTGCGTTTCGGAATCCTGCGCACGCTGGACCTGCGCTCGTCCCTGGTCCCGGTGGTGTTCGACACATTCTCCGGGCAGGCGGCCTCCAATGCGAAGAAAAAGCCTCCGGCCGTGAAGCTGCCGCAGCCCTTTGACATCAGTCTGAGCGCGCAGGGCGACAGCATCGAAAAGCTCCCCAACGACGAGCTTCTGAAGGACTACGAAGTGGCCGGCCAGACGGATTCGGGCAAGCCGGTCAACGCCGCAAGCCCCTATCAGAACGCCGCGCACGCCCCCGGCCAAGCCGACTCGCCCGAGGATTCGAGCGAGAACGTCAACCTGCCGGAAGGCGCGCAAGGGGCCTCGAGCGGCGCCAATCAGCAGAAGTCGAACGATGCCAAAGGCCAGCGCAAAAACGCCTCGCGTCCGCCGGACAAGCCGAATGGCCTGCTGGACAAGATGCGCGACGCGCTGGCCAGCCTGATGGAGAAATTGAAGCTCAACGGCTCGGCCGGCGAGAGCCCGCAGAACGCGGCGGCGCTGGAAGGCCAGAAGCAGCAGGGCCAGCGCAAGCCGGGCGAGAAAGGCAATCCCAGCCCCGGCAAACCGCAGCAGGGCGACCCGCAGGGCCAGCAGTCGCAGGAGCAGGCCGACTCCTCGCAGGGGCAGAATTCGCAGTCCGATTCCTCGTTGCAGCCGGGCGCGGACCAGCAGCGCAGCGGCATCGGCAAGCAGGACGGCAACAAGAACACAGAGCTCGAAAAGGAAGCCGAGGCCCTCGGCAAGCTCTCCGAATTGATCGGCAAGCGTTCGTTGAATCTGCAGGGCGAGATGATGGTGGAGGTCGAAAACAGCAGCAACCCGCAGCTCCGCACGCCGTACCTGAACCGCGGCGCCACCCACGCCGAGGCCGGCGGCGACCTGAGCCGCGACGAGGTCCCGCTGCGGCACCAGGATTTCGTCCGCCGCTACTACGAACAGATCCGGCGCGAGCCGGACAGCCTGCCTCCGGCAGCGCCAAAAAGCGCGGCGAAAACACCGTGATTTCGCCCTGCCAGTGAAGAACGACAAATTACCGATAAGTCCTTTAGAAAACCGTAGTTACACGGTGAAGCGCGGTTTGTGCGCCAAAATGCGCCTGTTAATGTGAATAAGTCCTTTGATTGCCACAGATCCACCGTGACGCACGGTGAACCGTGTTAATGTGCGCATTTAATGTTCGTAAGTCCAATTATTGCAACAGATCCACCGTGACGCACGGTGATGCGTGTTAATGTTTACGAAAATGCACCTCAAATTGACCTAAGTCGTTTGTTTGCAGCAGATCCACCGTGAAGCACCGTGGCGATCTAGTAAGTCCTTTAAAATGTGTCAGTTACGCACCCCGTGTGCGCGCATTTTGCGCCAAATTCTGCTAAGTCCTTTAGAAAACCGTGGTTACACGGAAACGCAAAAAGACGGTGTTTTTACGGTAAAAACACGGTAAAACACGGTAAAATCGCGATTCGCGCACGGTGACAACGCCGGTTCCGGCCGGTGAAACGCCGCTCTGCACCGGCGTGGGAGACGTCCTGAAGATGCCGCGATCCAGGTGGACGTTCCGGTGTATACTCGGGGCGTCGAAACGAGGAGGGGGTCTCCATGTTCGGCGACAAACATCCCGAAGTCCTCATCGCCGGCGCTGGGCCGGTGGGTCTGTTTACGGCGCTTTCGCTGGCGCGGCGCGGAGTGGCGGTGCGGATCGTCGATACGGGCGTGTGGGCCTGCACGCACAGCTACGCGCTGGCGCTGCAACCTCAAACGCTGCCGCTCTTCGAGGAGCTGGGCCTGCTCGACCGCGTGATGCATAACTGCTATCGCGTCAATACGATGGCCCTGGCCGACGCGGGCGGCCCGCGGACCCGCATCGCGCTCGGCGGGGACGACGCGAAAGGCTGCCTGGCGGTGCTTCGCCAGGACGTTCTGGAGGCCCTGCTCGAGCGCGCCCTGGGCGAACACGGCGTCCAGGTGGATTGGCGCAGGGAGGTCTCGAATCTCGTCTCTGGCGCGGGCAGCGTACGCGCCGGCATCGACCGTTTCGAGAAGGAATCGCGCGGCTATATCATCGCCCATACCGAATGGGTGATCGCCGGTTCGACGACGGCGGAAGTGCCGTACGCGATCGGCGCGGACGGATACAATTCGCGCGTGCGGCGGGCCCTGGATTACGACTTCCCGGAGGTCGGTCCGGCGCAATATTATGCCGTGTTCGAGTTCAGCACGGACGCCGATTTGAAGCACGAGATGACGGTCGTTTTCGGCGAGAAGACGGCCGATGTGCTGTGGCCGCTGCCGGGAGGAGATTGCCGCTGGAGCTTCCTGCTGCCCGGCTACTCCGATCCGCAAACCGAAGAAATCAAGGATGTTCTGGCCAGCTCCGGCTTCGGACACTTCCCCACCGAGCGCTTGAAGGACCGGGTCTTCCGCGGCGAGGGCAACCGCGAGGCGCTGCTCAGCGAAGAAAGCCTGCGGCGGATGATCGCCGCGCGCGCGCCGTGGTTCACGGCCCACGTGAACGCTGTCAAGTGGCGCACGATCGTGCGCTTCGAGCGGCGCCTTTCCACCGGCTTCGGCCGCGGCCGGTTGTGGCTGGCCGGCGACTCCGCGCACCTCACCGGGCCGGTGGGCATCCAGAGCATGAACGTCGGCCTGGCCGAAGGCCACGACCTGGCCGTGGCGCTGGCCGCCGTCCTGCGCGACGGCGCGTCGCCGTCGATCCTGGACGCCTACGGCCAGCGCTGGCTGGGCGTGTGGAAGGAATTGCACGGCCAGACGCTGGTTTTGAAACCCGGCGCCTCCGCCAATCCCTGGGTCGTGTCGCACGCCAAGGATCTGCTGGCCTGCCTGCCGGGCTACGGACCGCGGCTGAACGCCCTGGCGAGCCAGATCGGGCTGTCGGCGGTGAAACCGGCGGGCGCGGCCGGCTGACCGGTTCCCCATTCGAGCGCGCCGCGGGTCGCCGCCGGGGTTTCCTTCCCACAGTGTGCCGATCAGTGGATGGCAGCGGCAAAGGCCTGATCTGGACCGCCGCCAGAGCTATAGTAGCCCACCACGATTGCGGAGTTAGTCACCCCGAACGCCTGACTAAAGTCACCGGGGAAGCCGATGGCCTTGATGAAACTGGGGTCTTTGGCCTGCCAGTGCGTAGCTATCGCGGTATAGGTATCCCAACTGCAGCAGATTGGCGTGCTAAAGCCCACCATATCGCCGGCTTCATTGATGGCATACGCGTGATTGATTCCGAACCTCTGGC
>JBEKHU010000554.1:0-3365 GCA_050012115.1 Bryobacteraceae bacterium
CTGGAGCCGGCTCTCGCCGGCCCAGCGGGCGAACGTGTGGAAGCTGTTCCGGATGCTGCGCGAGCTGAACGCCGGCCAGCCCGGCGCTTTAGCCGAACATGTGGAGGAGTTGCTGGGCGTGCGCGGCGCAGGCAAGGAACCCAACGCGCCCGTGCCCGGCGCCGTGGATGCGGTCGAGATCCTGAGCGTCCACAAGGCCAAAGGCCTCGAGTTCCCGGTCGTGTTTCTGGTGGCGATGCACAAGGCGCCCGGAGGCGCCAGCATGCAGGGCCGCCTGGCGCTATCCGCGCGCCGGGGCCTGGGCGCGGTGTGGCGGCGGGAAGGCCTCGACGCGACGCAAGCCGATGGCGCGATGATGGCGGCCGAGGAGGAGCGGAAGGAACGCGAAAGTTGGGAGGAGGACCGGCTGCTGTACGTCGCCATGACGCGCGCCGAAGAGCGGCTGGTGCTGGTCTGGTCCCAGACGAAGCAGCCGAGCCAACGCTGGATCGGGCCGGTGACGGAGGGGCTGGGGCTCGCCTGGAACGGACCCGTGGGGACGGCATCGGTAGAAAATGACGTGCGCGTGTGGCGCGTCAGCGGCGAGCCGCCGCCGCTGCAGGCGGACGCGGTGGCAGGCATCGCGGGGGAGACTGTTCTGGCCCTTGAGCCGAATGCGATCGGCCTTCCCGAATCCCCAACTGTCAGCGCGACGGCCCTGGCGCGCTTCGAAGCGTGCCCCCGGCGCTACTTCCTGCGGAACGTGTTGCGGTGGCCGGAGGCGCTCGCGGAGGACGACGCGGGCGAGGAGCAGCGCGAACTGGAATCGGGCGATGAGACGGCGAATGGGGCCGAGCCCGGCGGCGATGCGACGAGTGGCCCCGGGTTCGGCGAGCTCGTGCATCGACTATTGGCCGGGGTCGAAACGCCCGGCGCGCCGCCCGAAGCGAGAGAACTGGTACGCCGCTTCGAGGAGAGCGAGACCGGCCGGCGGGCGGCGCGGGCCCACGTCAGCGGGCGCGAGACGCCGGTTCTGTTCGAATTCGCGGGCCTGCTGATCCGCGGCACGATCGATTTGTGGTTCGAGGAGAATGGCGAGCTGGTGCTGGTGGATTACAAGACCGACCGGCACATCGGCGCGGAGCGCCGCGAAGAGTACGCCACGCAGTTGGGCCTGTATTCGATCGCGCTGTCGCGCGCCCTCGGGCGGAACGTGGACCGGGCTCTGCTGGCGGCCCTGCGGAGCGGGACGGAGATCGATGTCACCTGGCGCGACGGCCAGGCGGGGCAGCTCAGCCGGCTGGTCGAGGAGTACCGCGCGGCTCACCGCGAGGGGCAGTTCCCGATGCGGGTGGGGCGGGAATGTGAAAGGTGCGGGTTCGCCGGGGACGCGTGCCCGGCTCAACTCTCGGAAACCGGCTCGGAGAGCCGCTAGACCTGGGGCTCGCGCTTGCCGCAGTGCTGCTCGATGATCTGCACCAGCTTGGAATGGACCGCTTCGGGGAGCGGCTCGGCGTCCATGCCCTTGTAAACCTGAATCGTCTTCTTCGTGGTGTCGCAAATCACCCAGCAATTGGGGCATTGCGAAATGTGGCGCTCCAACTCCTGACGCAGCGCGGGATCGACACTCTCGTCCAGGAAATCAGATAGCTCGCGCAGAAAGTCTTTACACGTAACCAAAAATCTGATCCCCTTTCCGCTTAAAGACCCTCGTCAGCTTCTCCCGCAACTGCAACCGCGCCCGCAGCAGCCGGCTTTTCACCGCCGCCACCGACAGGCCCAACGCCTCGGCCGCCTCCTCCGTGGAGAGCTCCTCCACGTCCCGCAGGATGAACACGGTCCGGAAAATCGGCTTCAGGCCGGCAATCGCCTGGTCTAGAATCGCGCGCAGCTCGGCCTGCGAGTAGCGCAACTCCGGATTGTCGTCCCACACCGCAATCTCCCGTACGATCGGCTCCTCATCCGTTTCGATGTTTTCATCCAGGGAAACGGTGCGATCACTTTTGCGCTTTCTTAGGCGCATTAAGCTTTCATTGACTGCGATCCGGACCAACCACGTATAGAATTTCGACTGCCCCTGGAACGTGTGGAGGTGGGTGAAGGCCTTCAGGAAGCTGTCCTGAAGGATGTCCTCGGCGTCCTCGTCGTTCTGCGTAATGTTCCGGGCCATGCGGTAGATTTTGCGCTCATAGCGGTTGACCAGCTCGCTGAACGCGGCTGGATCCCCCTGGCGGGCCCGTTCGACGAGCGCGGATTCGGTTGGCGGCTGTTGGCCCTCCGGTCCGAGATCCGTTTCCTGCGACGGCATGAGTTGGGACTCCGATGATCAGAATAGCAGCCATCGGCGCGGAGACGTCGCCGAAATCGGGCATGATACGCTGAATTCAAAGCCCTAATCATGAGCAGCTCGTACTCAATTACATTGCCCGACGGCAGCCGCAAAGAGGTTCCGGCCGGCGCTTCGCCGCTGGATGTCGCGCGTTCGATCGGGGCCCGGCTGGCGGACGACGCCGTGGTGGCGCGCGTCGACGGCCAACTGTGGGACCTGGCCCGGCCGTTCGAGGGTGACGCATCGCTCGAGATCCTCACCTCGAGAAACGGCGAAGAGGCCTTAAAGGTCTACCGCCATTCGACCGCCCACCTGCTGGCCGCGGCGGTGCTGGAGCTGTATCCGGGAACGAAACTGGGCGTCGGGCCGGCCATCGAGTCGGGCTTCTACTACGACTTCGAGCGCGACACGCCGTTCACCCCGGAGGACCTGGAACGCATCGAGAAGAAGATGCAGGAGATCCGCGACCGCGACCTGCCCTACGGCCGCACGATCGTCCCCAAGCAGGAGGGCCTCCGGCGCTACCAGGAGCTGGGCGAGGGGATGAAGTGCGAGCTGATCGAGGAGAAGGCCGGCGAGACGTTCACCGAGTACGCGCTCGGGCCGCACTTCAGCGACTTCTGTCTGGGGCCCCACGTGCCCTCGACCAAACGCCTGAAGGCCTTCAAGCTGCTCTCGGTCTCCGGCGCCTACTTCAAGGGCGACCAGAGCCGCCAGCAGTTGCAGCGCATCTACGGCACGTCCTTCTTCGCCCAGAAGGATCTCGACGAGTACCTCCATAAGCTCGAGGAGGCCAAGCGCCGCGACCACCGCCTGCTGGGCAAGCAGCTCGACCTGCTGAGCATTCAGGAACTGGCCGGCCCGGGATTGATCTTTTTCCATCCCAAGGGTGCGCTGGTCCGCAAGCTGCTCGAGGACTGGATGCGCGAGCAGTACCTGGCGCGCGGTTACTCGCTCGTCTCCACGCCCCACGTGGCGCGCGAGAGCCTGTGGCAGATCTCGGGCCACCTCGACTACTCCGCCGAATCGATGTTCTCGGCCATGGAATTGGACGACG
>JBEKHU010000555.1:0-4603 GCA_050012115.1 Bryobacteraceae bacterium
TCGTACTGGTCTTCGGCCCGCTGGTCGACGCCCAGGAGTATCCCGAAAACGTGGACGTCGCTCTGGTGGAAGGCGCGGTCAGCAGCCAGGCTGATCTGCGGCTGCTGCAGACCATCCGCCAACGGACCAAGATCCTGGTCGCACTGGGCGATTGCGCGGTGACCGGCAACGTGCCGTCCATGCGCAACAACATCCCCGTGAAGAAGCTGCTCGAGAGCATCTACGTCCACGGGGTCACGACCGCGCCGGGCGTGCCCAAGAACGGCGTCCCGGCGCTGATGCGGCACGCCGGCCCGCTCCACGAGAGCGTGCGCGTCGATCTCCATGTCCCGGGCTGCCCGCCGAAGCCGGACGCCATCGCCTTCGTGCTCAAAGAGTTGCTGGATGGCCACAAGATCGACCTGACGGGCCAGGTCAAGTTCGGATAGGAGAGGGAAGACATGGCGCAACGTATCGTCATTCCGCACGTATCCCGCATCGAGGGTCACGCCAAGATCGCCATCCAGTTGAATGACGCGGGCGAGGTGGATTCGGCGCAACTGCACGTGACGCAGGTGCGCGGCTTCGAGCGTTTCACCGAGGGCCGGCCGTACTATGAGATGCCCTCGATCACGGCGCGCATCTGCGGCATCTGCCCGGTGAGCCACCTGCTGGCCAGTTCCAAGGCCTGCGACGCCATCATGGCCGTGCGTATCCCTCCGGCGGCCAAACTGCTGCGCGAGTTGCTCCACTGCGCGCAATTCGTCCAGTCGCACGCGCTGAGCTTCTTTCATCTCTCGGCGCCGGATCTGCTGCTGGGCATGGACAGCGACCCGGCGCAACGCAACATCCTCGGCGTGCTGGAAAAGCACCCCGAACTGGCGCGCGACGGCATCGCGTTGCGGAAGTTCGGCCAGATGGCCATCGAACGGCTGGCCGGCGAGCGCGTGCACCCGGCCTGGGTGGTGCCCGGCGGCGTGCACGCCCTGCTGAAGGTGGAGAGCCGCGACGCGATTCTGGGCGAGCTGCCGATCGCGCGTTCCATCGTGCGCCGCACATTGCAGATGTTTAAGGGCGTTCTGGACGGGTTCGCAGCCGAAATCGACAGCTTCGACAACGAGCCGACCGCGTATGCGGGCCTGGTGACCCGCGACGGTTCCATGAACTGGTACGACGGGGCGGTCTCATTCGTCGACGAGAAGGGCGCGCCGCTGGCCTGCTTCGACGATCCGGCCGAGTACTCGGACTACATCGGCGAGGCGGCGGTGCCGTTCTCCTACCTGAAGGCGCCGTACTTCCCCGCTGGCGGACGCGGAACTGGCGGAGTACCGCCAGCGCGCCGGCTACCCGGCCCAGAGCGCCTTCTTCTACCACTACGCCCGGCTGGTAGAGGCCCTGCGCGGCGTCGAGAAGATGGAGCTGCTGCTGCAGCATCCCGACATCCTGTCGACCCGCATACGCGCCCGCGCGCAGGTGAACTCGCTCGAGGGCGTGGGCATCATCGAGGCGCCCCGCGGCCTGCTGATCCACCATTACCAGGTGAACGAGGCGGGCTCGATCACCAAGGCCAACCTGATCGTGGCCACCGGCCACAACAACCTGGCGATGAACCACGCCGTCGAGCAGGTGGCGCGGCGCTTCGTCAAGGGCACGCACATCGAGGAAGGGATGCTGAACCGGGTCTCGGCCGTCATCCGGGCCTTCGACCCGTGCCTCAGTTGCTCGACCCACGCCCTCGGGCAGCCGGCGCTGCGGCTGGAGCTCTACTCCCCGCAAGGGAAGCTGCTCGACAGCCTGACGAATTGACGAACCCTCCGCGCCCGGCGCACGTTCCACAACGTGGGGCGGAGTGCGCCTGAAGGAAGCGCGGTTGGCCCTCGATCCATGAGAACAGGCGCGAGTCCGGCGCGGCCGCGCAAGCCGGCGCGCTGTGGCGCGGGCCGGAAAACAGATCTGAAGGAACAAAGCCAATTGTCGAGTTTTCTTTTTAGAATGAATGGCTTAACTGGCTATCCTTCGATGCATTGTTCACTAAATGTTCGCTTTTTCAAAGAGCGTCGCCGGCACTCCACGCACATGGCCGGCTAGTTTGAGCATAGCCCCGGGTGTCAAGCGGATTGCGGGTGGGCGTGGTGGCATAGCGTGCCAGAGAGTTAAGGAAGCTGGATAGCCGCCAGGCCGCCGGTCGCGGATGCAAGTTTCAAAAGAGAGGGGCGGTCCCTTGCGGGACCGCCCCCAGGTGTTGCCGAATTCAGCCCGGAACTAGAAGTAGAACTTCAGTGCGAGCTGGACGATACGGTGGCCTGCCTTGACAGTGGTGATGCCGAAATCGGCGTTCTGGTTCAGACCTTTGTTCGCGCCACTGTCGTAAAAGTTCAGGTTCAGGTTGCTCGAGTTGCCGAACGAATACAACGGGTGGTTGAGGAAGTTGTAGCCGTTCAGGCGGAGCTGCAGTTTCTTCGACTCCGTGAACTGGAAGTTCTTGAAGAGCCCCAGGTCGAAGTTGACGAACCACGGCCCGTAGAAGGCGTGCGTGGCCAGCGGGCCGTTCTCCCCGACTACAAACGGAACCAGGTAGCAGGAGCCGTTGATGTACTGGTGCGAGCCCAGGCCCGATCCCGGATTGCAGGTCATATAGGGATTGAGCTGGATCTGATCCGTGCCAAGGATCGAGAGGTCGCTGATCCCGAAGCCCTGGGTGTTCTTGTTGTTGTTGGTGGACATGCTCCAGGCGCCGTTGCCGGCGTTGTAGGTCAGGTTGGCGCCGCTCTGGATCTGCGCGATGCCGGAGAGCTGCCAGCCGTTGACGAAACCGCCGGCGAGCTTGTTCTTCATCGGGTTGCCTAGCTCGACCGAGTAGGCCGAATTGAAGATCTGCCGGCGATCCCCCGCCTGGGCCGAGTAGTTTGCATTGACATTGAAATTGTCGAGCGCCGGCTGGACACCCATCGCTTTGCCGTACGCGTAGTTGGCGTTGATATTGTAGCGGCCCTTGGAGCGCAGCCATGTAATCTGCATGGCGTTGTAGTTGGAATACAGGTTGTGGGTCACGATGGGCAGGTCACCCCACAGCGGGTACTGCCGCAATGGGTTCTTAAGCACGTTGGCGGGGTCAATCAGATTCCCGTGCGAGTCGAGCCGGTTCAGCATCGCCCCGAGCGGGACGCCGTTGAGATTCGCACCAACTTGGCCCGTGTTCAGGATATCGTTGGTCTGGTTGCCCACGTAGGAGATCTCCACCAGGCTCGACCACGGCACCTTCTGCGAAATCGTGAAGCTGTAGCTGTCGGTGTACGGTGTCTTGTCATCCTTCGGGTTCAAGCCCTGGACGCCCAAGGACACCTGGTTGGAGGTCGGGCTGAGCTGATCGATCTGCGCCAGGGTGAGGCCGCCGCCGACCGAAGCCGCCAACTCGCCGCCGGTGACGCCCAGGCCGGCCGTGAACTGGGCTGAGTGGTAAAAGAAACGGCCCCAGCCGCCACGGAGCACGGTGTTGCCCTTGCCAAAGATGTCGTAGGCCATACCGAAGCGCGGTGCCCAGTAAATGCCCTTGGTCGGGAACACGCTGTTCGGAATGGCGGAGTTCTTGGCGTGCCATGTGAAGCCGGTGTAGTCCAGCGGGTTGGTGTCGGCGGGGTTGTACAAGCTGGGGACAAACTCCGCGAAACCAAAGCCCTGGTTGTCCACCCAAGGCGTGAAGTGCGTGATGCGCAGGCCGAGCTCCAGGGTCAGCTTGCGGGTCACCTTCCACGAATCCTGGACGAACCCTTCATACGTGCTGTAGACCTCGTCGTTGAGACGGTTCTTGTTGTTTTCGCTGTCCCCGTTGACGTTGCCGGTTATCAGGTCAGCGTAAGGGTTACCGGTCGTGTTGCCGCCCCAGCCATTGTGAAAGACAAGCTCCTGGTTGGAGTTGTTGCTGTCCGGCTGCGAATTGCGGATCCACTCCCAGAAGAATCCCAGCTTGATGGTATGCGTGCCCCACACCTTGGTCAGGCCGTCGCTGATGGTGGGGAGCCACTTGTCGGCGTACAGGCCCTTGGAGCCGCCGACTTCAAAACCCGCCGGGTTGAGCAACGTGGCAAATTCGCCGCCCCATCCGGTGATGGAGGGAATCTGCTTGATGCCGTTGTTGAACAGGCCGTGATAATTGTAGCCGATCTTCGTGCGGTCCACCTTCGAGGGATCCGCGAAGATGTTCGGGAAGTCGATGTAGGTGTACCCGAAGACGAACTCGTTGGTCATCGTCGGGCTGAACACGTGGGTCAACGACGCCGTGTACGAGTCGGAGGCGTTGGGGCCCTTGATCGGCGTCGGATACGGCACCTGGTTGGTGTTGCGCCACCACAGACCGACCGGGAAGAGCTGCGTCTCACGCTGCATGTTGTAGCGGAAGTACAGCTTCGTGTTGTCGCTGATGTTGTAGTCCACGCGCGACATCCACTGCATGCTGTTCTGGTTGAAAACCTCGTCCGCCGCGTAGTTGTAGCCGCCGTTGGAGTTCGGATCGGCTTGCGGCTTGGGGAGCAGCTTGGCCATGGCCTGGCCGCTGGAATCCAGCATCGCCGCCGGGATGGTGGCATTCGGGAACCGGGTCGGGTCCAGCGGGGAGGGCGGACCGCCG
>JBEKHU010000556.1:0-3357 GCA_050012115.1 Bryobacteraceae bacterium
TTGGAATCGTGTTTCAGGATGTCGTGGGCCGACTCCGGCTTCGCGGCTGTGAGCGGTTTCATCGATCGGGTCACCTCGCGGGATTATTCTAGAAAAAGATCTGAATACACCTATTATCCCGCCATATGCTATCAGCGCGTGTCAGCAATCCGCTTTTGATCCGTCGAGATCGATGAAACTCTCTTTACGTGGCCATGCAGTGCGCATGTGTCCGGAGCGCGCTCAGTAGCCCATGATCTGGTAGCCGGCATCCACGTACAGGACGTTGCCGGTCACGCCGCGGCCCAGCGGACTGGCCAGGAAAACGGCCGCGTCGGCTACTTCCGCCGGGTCCGTGTTGCGGCGCAGCGGCGCCTTGGCGGCGACGTGTTCCAGGATGATGGAGAGGCCTGGGATGCCGCGCGCCGACGCGGTCCGGATGGGCCCGGCGGAGATCGCATTCACGCGGATGTTGCGCGGCCCCAGGTCGGCGGCCAGGTAGCGCACGCTGGCCTCCAGCGCGGCCTTCGCCACGCCCATCACGTTGTAGTTCGTGATCACGCGCTGCGACCCGAGGTACGACAGGGTCATGATCGTTCCGCCGTCGTTCATCACCGGCGCCACCGCGCGCGTGACGGCGACCAGCGAATAGCAACTGATCTCGTGGGCCAGCAGAAAGCCCTCGCGCGAGGTCTCGCTGAACGGCCGGGCCAGATCCTCCCGATTGGCGAAGGCGATCGAATGAACCACCGTGTCGAGCTTGTCGCCTTCCGCCAGCAGGATCTCCGAAAGATGCCGGATGTCAGCCTCCTGGGTGACGTCGCAAGGCAGCACGCGCGAGGCGCCGAGCTCTTCGGCCAGTTCTTCGACCGTGTCCTTCTGCCGGTCCCCCTGATACGTGAGTATCAGGTTGGCGCCCTCGCGCCGGAACGCCTTCGCGATGGCGTAGGCGATGCTCCAGCGATTGGCGAGTCCGAGGACGAGCGTGCTCTGGTCCTTGAGAAGCTGAGACATGAATTTCCTATTGTACCGCACGGTTCGCGCAAAGCCCCGTAAACACTAGGGTTGTGCGCGTCACTCGCAGCTCCTAACGAATCGGCACGGGCGCGCTCCCAGCCTTCAGGCTGCGCTGCGCGGCGTCCATGAATTCGAACATTTCCATGGTTTCCCGTTCATCGACGGGCGGCTTGCCGGTCTGGAAGAATTTGATGATCTCCGCTACCAGATCCCTGTAACCCGTATATAGGTCCTTGTCGCTGGTGCGGATCAGCTTCGGCGAAAACGCCGTTGCGCCGTAGCCGGAATACGGGCGCATCAGGCGCAGCGCGCCCAGCCGGCCATCCTTCCAGCGGCCCGTGACGATGTCGGCGTCGGGGGTTGAGATGCGCGACACCTGCTCGCAGCCGGTCCCCATCAGCGTGTATAGCATCTCGACCCCGTGGATGCCGTACCAGCTCAGGTCCAGCTCGTGGTGTGGCTCCATCGGGCCCGGCGCCCACACGAAGACGCCGTTCAGCCCGTCCAGCTTGAGCGCCGCCAGGCCGTCGCTGAAGCGCAGCGAGGACGAGCTGAACCATGGCACACCGGCCTCCCGCGCCACCCGGGCGATCTCGCGGGCGTCGCTCAGCGTGGACGCCAGCGGCTTGTCGATGAAGACCGGCTTGTGCCCCTTCACGATCTCCCGGAACTGCGCCAGGTGCGTGCGCCCGTCCACGCTCTCGAGCAGCACCGCGTCCACCTTGTCGAGCAATGTCGCGATATCCGGAACGATCTCGACGCCGTACTTCGACTTCATCTCCTCGGCGAATTTGTCCACGCGGTTCGCGCTATCCGGCAGGTCCGGGCTCCCGCCTTTATACGCCGCGACCACCCGCGCGCCGGCCAGGTGGTCCGGCCGCGACGTGTCGTTCAGAATGGCCGTGAAGGCCGCTGCGTGGGACGTGTCCGTGCCCACGATTCCAAGGCGCAAGTCGGCGCCGTTCAACGACGCGACAGCGGCGAGCAGGATGGCTGCGGGCAATATCCCCGGGCAAAGCATGGCGGGAGAACCTCCACGGTGCATTGTACACTAGGGGTTTCCAGTGGACCTCGCAACTCCGGTCACCTACGTTAAAGGCGTCGGTCCACAGCGCGCCGAAGCGCTGGCAGCCAAGGGAATCGCCACCGCCGGCGATCTCCTCTTTTACGCCCCCTTCCGCTACGAGGACCGGACCAACGTCAAGCCACTGGCACAGCTCGCGCCCGGTGAGATGGCCTCGGTCATCGCGTTTGTCCATTCGATCCGCACCCCGCGCTTCCGGCGCGGCAACCTCGGCCTGGTGGAGGTCGTCTTCCAGGACGGCAAGGGCGGCCGGCTATCGGCCAAGTGGTTCCACGCCGCGTCCTATCTCGCCAAAATCCTCGAGCCCGGCGCGCGCGTCGCGCTCTACGGCAAGGTCGATTTCGACACCTACTCGCGCGAGCTCTCGATGATGCATCCGGAGTATGAGCTGCTGCGCGGCGACGAGGACGAGGGCGAGGAATCACTGCACACGGGACGCATCGTGCCGGTGTATGAGGCCATCGGCAAGGTGAGCACGCGCGTTTTGCGTTCCGTGCTGAAGCGTCTCACCGACGCTCTCCCGCACATTCCCGACGCCCTGCCCGATCACATACGCCAGCGCCTGCGGCTGCCGGCCCTCGAACCCGCGATCCGCGAGGTGCACTTCCCCGCCCCCGGCACGGACCTCAGGCTGCTGAACAGCTTCCGCTCGCCCGCGCAGTACCGCCTGATCTTCGAAGAGTTCTTCTGGCTGGAGACGGGCATGGCGCTGAAGCACTCGCAGGCGCGCACGGAGCACGGTATCGCCTTCGCTCTCACCCCGCGCGTGCGCGAGCAGGTGAAGAAGATGCTGCCCTTCAAACCCACGCCCGCGCAAAAGAAGGTGCTCTCCGAGATCGCCCACGACATGGCCGCGCCCGTGCCCATGAACCGGCTGCTGCAAGGCGACGTCGGCAGCGGCAAGACCATCGTCGCCGCGCAGGCGGCGGTCATTGCCGTGGAGAACGGCTATCAGGCGGTGCTGCTCGCGCCGACCGAGATCCTGGCCGCCCAGCATTACCTGAACCTGCAACGCATCTTCAAACCACTGGACTACCGTGTCATGCCGCTCACCGGCTCGATGACCCGAAAAGAGAAGGAGACCATCAAACGCTCCCTTTCCACCGGCTTCGCCCAGATCGCGGTCGGAACGCACGCCCTGCTGGAACAGGACGTGGAGTTCCACAAACTCGGGCTGGCGATCATCGACGAGCAGCATCGCTTCGGCGTATTGCAGCGCAAGGCCCTGCAGCAGAAAGGCTTCTCGCCCGACGTTATGGTTATGACCGCAACCCCGA
>JBEKHU010000557.1:0-3356 GCA_050012115.1 Bryobacteraceae bacterium
GCCATCTTCGATCCAGCGCTCAACTCGGCTTCGATGCTGCCGTCGCCGCTGTGCAGGGCCAGGCCGTCCAGGCGTCCGCGGACGCGGATGCTGCCGTCCCCGGTGCTGGCATCCATGGTGCCGTCGACGCGGGTGGCTTCAATGCGGCCATCGCCGGTTTTCATCTTGAGCGAGCCGCGCAGCGCCTCCAGCGTGATCGAGCCGTCGTGGGTGTGGACGTTGGCCAGCGCGCCATTCGGGACCCGGATCTCCACCCGGATCGAACGGTTGCCCATGTTGAAAATGCCCATCGAGTGCGGCACGCGCACGTCCAGTTCGACGCGGTCGCCGGCCTGCCGGTCGATGACCTGCACGCCGTTAGACCCGATCTGCCAGCCGGTGGCGGTCACCCGCACTTCGATCCGTTTGGCGTCCGTGCCGGTGAGGGTCACTCGTCCGTCGTCGATTTCGACGCGCAGGTCAGCGGTGCCGCTGATGTTGAAATCCTTGCTCCAATCCCCGCCCGCGGCCACGGCCGCGTGGGCGAACACGAGCGGGCCGGCGCCCGCCACCAACAGGCTCACTAAGCGCAGCAGCATTGTCGTTCTCAACCTTCCCTCTGACTAGGCCATACGAATCCGGCCGCGCCGAAGTTCCCGGGCATGCACAGGGGGGCATATCCCGCGGTCGCGGCCGTTCATTGTGGATGCACGGCACAGCACGCCAAGGGCTATTCCCCGACGCCCGGACTGGCTCAGGCAACGGCACCGCCGGCGCGGGGCGGGCGCACGGGCGTTCCGAGCGGATTGAGCGAGTCCAAATTCAGGCGCAACCCTGGGTTCAATCTTAGGAAAGACTATCGCCCGGGCGCCATCCTGCATTCCGCTTCCATCAGCTTGGTGAGGATGTCATTGATGCGCGTCAGGTGGCCCCGGCCCTTGGACTTCAGCCAACTGAGAACCCGCGGGTCGCGACGCACGGTCACGGCAACCTTCTGCCAGACTTCCCGCGGCCGCATCATGCTACAAATGCTGTGACGAACATAATGCCAGTCGCAATCAGCATGACGACAGCGCACGTCCACCCAAGCCAGCGAAGCAAGGGCCCGTTGCGGTGCTCACCCATCACGTCGGCCCTGCTGGTGAGCAGCACGACGAGGATGAGCAGGGGTGGCGCAAGTACCCCGTTAAGCACCGCTGACCAGAAGAGCATCTTGACAGCGTTCAGCCCCGCGTAATCCAAGCCGAGGCCGAGCGCCATGGCGATGGCGATGACGGTATAGAAGCCGTGGGCTAGGGGCGGGTGCACCTCCAGCGAGCCCACCCAGTCGGCCGCCTCCGCGATGGCGTAAGCGCAAGATCCGGCCAATACCGGGACTCCCAGCATGCCGGCTCCGATCAAACCCAGGCTGAAGAGCCAGTACGCGCCATTACCGGCCAAAGGACGCAGGGCCTCGGCGGCATCGCGGGCGGAGGAGATTGTAGTCTTGCCGTGCGCGTGCAAGGTGGCGGCTGCCGTGAGGATGATGAAGTACATCACCAGGTTCGAGAAGAACATGCCCGTGAGGACGTCGTTCCGACAGCGACGCAGGTCCCGTTGGGACGCGCCTTCGCGCTGTGCGACGGTGGACTTGCCCGCAGATATATCCTGCTCCACTTCCTGCGCGGCCTGCCAGAAGAAGAGGTACGGCGAGATGGTGGTTCCCAGGATGCCGACCAGCGTCGCCCAATACGCGGTGGTCCACTGCACACGTGGAATCAGGGTCGCCCGCACGACGGCGGGCCAGTCCGGGTGAGCTAGAAACGCAGCGGCGAGGTAGGCGAACAAGGCGAGGGTGAGCCACTTGAAGATCCTGGCGATGAGGCGATAACTCGTCCAGAACAGCAGGCATACCAGGACGACAGCGTACACGGGAGTCCAATAGAGCGACCTGACACCGGTCAGAAGCCCCGTGACATCAGCCATGCCACCGAGATCCGCGGCGATGTTGACGATATTGGCGATGACGAGCAGGGCGCAAGCGCTCCAAAGGATCCACCGCTGGTAGTGCAGCCGAATCACGCTGGCCAGCCCGAGTCCGGTGACCATGCCAAGGCGTGCGCACATGAGCTGTACGGCCGCCATCAAGGGGAAAGAGAAGAGCGCGGTCCAGAGGAGCGAATAGCCGAAGCTGGCGCCGGTGACCGAATACGTCGCGATGCCGGATGGGTCATCATCCGCGGCGCCCGTAATCAGTCCGGGGCCAAGATTCGAGAAGAACCTGCGGAAGCGGCCCTGCAGGACAAACGCGTGCCTGGCGACCTTGGCGGCTGGGGAACTCTCGACCGTAGGCTCGCGATCCATGACCACTGATTCTACAGCACCCCGGTTCCATGAACCGGCTCAAGCCGTGTGATTGGGGAGCAATGCCGGGATCGCAGTTCTTCTACGGAGCGAAACCAATTTCCCTCCGTTGGCCCATCTGGACAGCCCCTGCCTTGCCAAGGTCCATCAGCGAGTGCGACGATGCCTGCCTAAAACAAGGCACGAACGATAGCCATTGTCGGATTGTTTTACCAGGCCTTGTCAATTCAGTCTGTTAGAGGCGGTACACGTCAGGCCGTTTCCCGACTTCCGATTTCTGTCGGGGCCGGCTGCTTAGCGATAACGCGGCCGCCCGACAATGCCAACGCCCGCTCGCGGCGCCCGAACCGCATAAGCAGTCCTATAGCGGTAGCCGTATGGATAGTAAGGGTAGGGCGGATAGTAGGCAGGCCCGTAATAAGCGGGCCCATAATACGCAGGCCCGTAATACGATCCATAGTACGGTCCATAGCCATAGCCATAGCCGTAGCCATAGCCATAACCGGCGCCGAAGGATGCCCCGACTCCGATGCGACCGTAACCATATCCGCCGCGATAGCCTGCAAACCCTCCGTGGTAGCCGCCCCCGTAGCCGGTTCCGTAGCTTCGGCCGACGGCGGAGCTATGGTTACCAGCGTAACCGCCGCGTCCGCCGCCGTGGCTCTGGGCGAAGCAGGTTGCGGCCAAGGTCAACCACACCAACATGACGACGACTTTACGCATTGCAATACACCTCGAAAAACATACTGCAAGGTAATTGCCAATGCTAAGCGTTTGAAAACACAGGCCAAAGTTGTGGATCGTCCTGGCCGCGATTCACCAGGTTGGTGGTTCTCAGCCAGCAGCTGGCGCCTGCGATGCGCTGCGTGGGATATGAAGATGGGCAGAGTTCGAGCCTTGTCGCGCGGCCGGGATGCTCGCGAGGATGCAGAAGCGCGCCTCCCGTGCGAGTGGGATCAGTATCTTGTGGGCAGTTTCAAGGGAGCCTGCTGCGCTCGTCGCACCTCAATCCGAGGCGCAGGCGATATGATACT
>JBEKHU010000558.1:0-3347 GCA_050012115.1 Bryobacteraceae bacterium
CCGTACCCTGTGGGCTGGCCACCAGGATGTACGCCGTCAGCTCGATGTCGTGCTGCACGGCTGGCGGTTCCTTTTGCCGCGCCACGTCGTAGCGCTTGACGATTTCATCGGCGAGCTTGATGAACTCGGGATCGTACGTGCCGATCGAGATCAGCTTCAGGTCGTGGTGCGTCGACACTCGCGTCCCGCCCGGAGCCAGAGTGTCCAGCAGCCTGGCCAGGTCATTGACCTCGCCGTTCTTCACCTCGATTACGCTTTGCAGATATTTCGGTTTCTCGGTGGCAGCGGTACCCAATTGCACGGTTTTCTCGGTCCCGGCCGCAGGCTCTTGGGCGAAGCCCAGCGCGCCGCAGCAAATCAGCATCAAGAACATGCGCTTCATCGTGTTTCTCCCTTCGAATTCATAGCCCAAAGAATCACCACGTCGGGGTCGTCCGTGTACATTTTGATGAACTCGGTCCGCTCCTCTTGTGGCTCGCCGGACCGTGCCATCACCTTGTTTTCACCCTGCGCGGACCGCGGTTTTGCGCTGTTTCCACGATGCGCGTGCGGTGAAACCCCGGCATTTTCGCGCTTCATTGCCGGCGCCGCGGCGCGTCGAAAAGCGAATTCCGGCACTGCCGGACTCCGCAGCGCCACCTCCAGCCCATGCACCGGCCGGACCCTCGGCACGAACACCGCGACCACCAGCGCCGCCACTGCCACCGCCGCTGGCGCCCAGAACCAGGCGGCAAACCACCACCGCCGGCGGGCATGAATGCGTTCCCGGACGCCTGCCCGCACCGCTGCCAACGCCCCGGCCGGCAGCTCTTCCTCGCGCATCTCACGCAGCAACAGGTCGAGTTCGCTGTCGTTCATGGCCACAACCTCCCGACGTATTCCTTCAGCCGCTTGCGGGCCAGCGAGAGGTGGCTCCGCACCGTCCCCTCGGCGACGCCCATCACTCCCGCCGCTTCGGCAGTTGATAGCCCCTCGATGGCACACAGGACGAGCGCCGCGCGCTCCTGCGGAGTGAGCCGTTTGAGCCCCTGTTCGAGCAGCCGCCGCTTGTCCGCAGCCTCTAAATCCTGGCCCGCTGCAGGCTCCACCGACGGCTCCGGACCCGGCTCGGCCAGGCGCGGGCGCTTCCTCAACAGGTCGAAACAGACGTTGACCGCGGTGCGGTAAAGCCATGCTTCTAAAGCCGCTTGCGCGACTGACCCGAGGTGCCGATAGAGGCGCAGGAAGACCTCCTGCGAGGCGTCCTGCGCATCCTCCATCCGCCCCAGCAGCCGTAGCGCCGTGCGCAGCACCAGCCGCTCATGCAGCCCCATCAGACGCTCGAACTCGGCCTCCTTCGAGGCCTTGTCCCAAGCCATCTCAACGCTGAGGCCCGCGAGCGTCACTCATAAGACAAGACACCGCGCGCGGGTCAGGTGTTGAAGCGAAATGCGGGTTTTTCAGGCGCGGGCCTTAGGATCACCAGCCTTCGCTTCGCCGTCGTTCTCCCATCGAATTCGCCACCCAAGAAGTCGCCACGTCGAGGTCGTGCGTGAAGATCTTGATGCACGCGGTCCGCTCTTCCGCGACGTCGCCAAAGCGGCAAAATCCAGACCCCAAACACCGCAAAAACACCGTGCGCTGCGAAACACGGTGAAATCTCATTAAGTCCTTTAGATCACCGTAGATACGCGGTGAAGCACGGTGCGTGCGCAAAAATGTGCCTGTTAATGTTTGTAACCCCTTTGTTTGCAACAGATTCACCGTGACGCACGGTGAACCATGTTAATGTGGCGCCTTAATGTGCGCAACTCCAATCATTGCAGCAGATCCACCGTGACGTACGGTGACGCATGTTAATGTGCGCCAAAATGCACCTGAAATTCGATTAAGTCATTTATTTGCCACAGATCCACCGTGAAGCACGGTGACAATCGCATAAGTCATTTAAAATGAATTAGTTGCGCGCATGGTGTGCGCGCGTTTTCCGAGAAATTCCGCTAAGTCCTTTAGAAAACCGTGATTACGCGGAATGGCAAAAAACCGGTGTTTTCACGGTAAAAACACGGTGAAACACGGTGTTTTTGCGGTGAAATCGTGTTCCGCGCAAGCTGCGTGCACGGTGAATTGCGGTGTTTTGCGGCGCGCCAGATCATGCGCGGAAGATCGGTTCGCGCGCCGAAATCTGCGTCTTCAGCCGGGCCAATTCCTCCGGCTCGAGCTTGGGCAGCGGCCCGCAGGCGAGCTCCAGGGCCAGGTCCCAGATGCGCTCGTCGCCCGGCGGCACGGCGGCGGTGATCTCCTGGTTCAGGCTGAAGCGCAGCGCCAAGCGCGCCATTTCGCGGTCCTCGATCGGCTGGTACCAGCACTTCGGGTGTTTGCGCTCGGACTCCGGCAGCGTCTTCGGCCACACGCCGAAGGCCAATGCTTTCAGCGCCATGCGGGCCATCCCCTTGGCCTTGGCGCGGGCCAGGATCTGGGGTCCGAAGCCGCCGAACTCCCACGTATTGGCGTTCACCGGGAACAGCACGCTGTCCAGTTCCAGGGCGTCGATCAGGCGCAGCGCCGCCGGCGCACCGTGGGCCGAGAAGCCCAGGTGGCGCGCCTTGCCTTCCTTTTTGGCCTTGAAAAACGTCTCGGCCGCGCCGCCGGGAGCCAGGATCTGATCTACGTCCTTGTCCGAGGTGACGGCGTGGAACTGGTACAGATCGACGTGGTCGGTGTGAAAGCGCTGCAGCGTGCGATCAAGCTCGGCCTGCGCTCCGGCGGCGTCGCGCTTGCCCGTTTTTTCCGCCAGGAAGACCCTGCTGCGGAAGGGCTGCAGCGACTGGCCGAGCTTGATCTCGGCCTCGCCGTCGAAGTAGCTCGGGGCGCAGTCGAAGTAGTTGACGCCGCGATCGAACGCCGCGGCCACCCGCCGGTCGGCTTCCTTCTGCTCCAGCCCGCAGACGACAATCCCGCCCAGGGCGATGATGGACAGCTCGATGCCGTTCTTGTAGGGGCGCTTGGGCAGCGCGCCGGTGCTGGCGGTGAGGGGCAGCCCCGCTCCCAAAGCGGCGGCCGAGGTGAGAAATTCGCGTCGATCCATGGGCATCCCTTCCTTGGGTCTATTGTATTCGTCTTCGATGCGCCGGGGCGGCGGGCCGATCCCGGTTTTCGGCCGGTGCGCGCGGACAGTGGGGCCGCTGGAGTCGCTCGGGAGGGGGAAATGAGATAAACGGCTCCAATACGGGCAATTGGATGTACAATCGATCCTGCCTCAACCGGCAAAGCGGAAATCCTGGCCTGGACGGGAATCCTGGTTAACAAGGGTGGCCGGCCTCCGCGGCCCGCCACATTTTCACCATCAACAACTTTGGAGACGAGAG
>JBEKHU010000558.1:3363-5587 GCA_050012115.1 Bryobacteraceae bacterium
TGGGGGAGTACGACATGGTGGTGATCACCGAGGCCACGAGCGAAGAAGCTGGCACTGCTGCATTGCTTTCTATTGCCAGCCGCGGCTTCGTGCGCACCGTCACGATGCGCGCCTTCACGCCGGCGGAGTTTGCGAAGATCCTGAAGCAAATGCCGTAACTGAAACCTGAAGCCGCGAAAGGCGACGGTTGGGTGTATAACGCCGGAGAACCGGGCGGCCAACATAGGCAACCCGGCTAAGCCAGGCTTTCCGCTTCGAGGCCGAGTTCGGCGCCGGTACGCACTCAACCGCCGTCTTTGAAGCCGGTGGGGGTGTCTTCTTTTCCGATTGGATCCCCAGCCTTTCAGGCGACTCACGAAGGGCTGGGGCGGGCCGCGGCAGCAGTGGGGGGGCGCGGGGGCGGTTTGACCGATTTCGGCCAAACTTCTCCGTAAGCCACTGATTCTTCGTAGGGCGAATGACCGATTTCGGTCATTATGCCTTTGGGGATGAAGATTGTCCGACCGAGAATAGGTGGCGCTGCCGGCCCTCTTCCGGACCGGGTGCGCTGGTCCCGGGGCGTGCCGGAATCGGCCCTGTCAGCGGACCTGGGAACCGCTGCCGGCGCGCGGTCAGCGCGGGCGGTCGTTCCGGTAAATCTTGCCTTCCTTCATCACGAAGAAGACCTTGCGCATGGTCGAGATGTCGCGCAGCGGATCGCCGGGGACGGCGACCAGGTCGGCGAGCTTGCCCTTCTCGATGGAGCCCAGGCGGGCGGCGATGCCGAGCAGGTCGGCGTCGGCGCTGGTGGCCGCGCGCAGAGCAAAGGCCGGCGTCGCGCCGTTGGCCACCATCAGCTCGAACTCGCGCGCGTTCTGGCCGTGTTCGTAGACGCCGGCGTCGGTGCCGAAGCCGATCTTGACGCCGCGCTCGACGGCGTGGCGGAAGGTGGTGTTGACGCTGGCGGCGGCGGCGCGGGCCTTCTCCTTGATGCGCTCGGGGACCCTCATGCCGCGGTCAAAGTTCTCGAGCAGCGAAGCCGGCGCGATGAGCGTCGGCACGAGGTACGTGCCCTTGCTTTTCATCAGGTCGAGGGTTTCGTCCTTGAGGAAACTGCCGTGCTCGATGGAGTCGATGCCGGCCAGCACGGCGCGCCGCGCGCCGGCGTCGCCATGGGCGTGGGCGGCGACCTTCTTGTGCAGAGAGTGGGCCTCGTCGACCAGCGCGTTCAGCTCCTCCTGGGTGAATTGCGGGGTATCGACGTCGTCGGTGAGAGACAGCACGCCGCCGGTGGCGCAGACCTTGATCAGGTCGGCGCCATGCTTGAGCATGTAGCGCACGGCGTGGCGGAATTCGTCGGGCGAGTTGGCGACGCCCTGCCGGTAGTCGGGCTCGTTGGGCGCGGCTTCCGTCGTCCAGCCGTCGGTGGGGTCGCAATGGCCGCCGGTGGCGCCGAGGCCTTTGCCGGCGGTGAGGATGCGCGGACCGTCGGTGAGGCCGCGGTCGATGGCGTTGCGCAGGCCGATGTCGACCCACTCGGAGGCGCCGACGTTGCGCACGGTGGTGAAGCCGGCCAGCAGGGTAATGCGCGCGATGGCGGCGGCCTCGAAGGCCTTTTCGGCAGCGGTGGTGCGCAGGTCGTGAGCTTCGGCCTGGTAGCGGTCCATGGTGAAGGGGTAGGTGAGATGGGTGTGGGCGTCGATCAGCCCCGGAAGCAGAGTGGCGTCGCCCAGATCGACGACTTCCGCGCCGGCGGGCGCGGTTCCGCCGACCTGGACGATCTTCCCGTTTTCAACGACAACCAGGCCCGGCGAGACGGCCTGGTCGCTAGTGCCGGCGAACATTCGCGCGGCCTTCAGGGCGACCGGATGGGACTGCGCGAAAAGCAGCCCGGAGAGCAGCAGAAGCGGAAGCAGGTTACGGAAACGCATGTTGAGAATCAGGATCGCACAGCCGGCGGGGCGGCGGCGCGCTGGCGTATGATGCTCATGTTCGCAACCCGTCAGGGGGAGGAGAAATGAGCGAGAGCACACTTTATACGATCCTCGGAATCCTGGCCGCGGCGGCCCTCTCCGCCGTTGTGATGATCTTTCAACGGCGCAAGCTGCGCGAGCGGTGGGAAGGCACGGTGACCAAGATCCAGGCCTACACCGAGACCGACAACAACGATAGTGAAGAAGAGTACGTCAAGGTATCCTACCGGCGCGGCGACGGCAGCGTGCACACGCTGCGCCTGCGGCAATAC
>JBEKHU010000559.1:0-3322 GCA_050012115.1 Bryobacteraceae bacterium
AACCGCCTTGGTCCACGGCCTCTAGCGCGTACAGCGACGCGTAATCCCGGATCGGCGAGAACGACACCGCCAGCTTGCCCTGCCCGTTCGGCTTCAGTCCCTGGAACGTCTTGACGCACGCCCGGTTCGCGCCCGCCGCTTTGAAGATGTCGAACTCCCTCAGCAACGCCACCCCGTTGCACTGCACATCGAACAACCGGCTCCCCGCGCCCCCCAGCCCCGCCGGATTGTCCGGCCCGAAAAACTTTTCGGCAAAGTGCAGCGACAACCGGTAACTCCCGGCGTCGACCGGGATAGCAAAGCTGAAATGTCCGAAGCGTTCGGCCACGTACAGCTCCTGGTCCCGCGCCCCCGCCACCGGTTGCGGGTGCTGCGCGAGCTGCCCGCCGGCCGAGTAGCTCTCCGGCATCCACACGTGCCCGCTCGCGTCCGTGTGCCCGCTCTCCCGGAAGTAGATCCGGATCGGGTTCAGCCGGTGCGGCTCGGCCGGCACGATCTCGATCGCGCTCACCCGCGCCCGCTCGCGCTTGCTCGCGAACTTCAGGTGCAGCATCCCGTCGGCGTCCGGCGCGATGTCCCGGAACACCCGTTCGTCGGCGATGAAGGGCCCCCCGGCGTCCGACAGGATGTCGAAATTCCTGAGGATCGGCCGCCCGTTGGCGTGCACGTCGAACACCCTGCTGTACTCGCCCGCGCCCCCCGGCGCGCCCGGCCCGTACGTCGTCTCCACGAAATGCAGGTGCAGCTCGTACGTCCCCGCGGCCAATGGGATGTGGTATGCGAAATCCCCGCTGCGGGCGTATTGGAACAGTTGTGGATCGAACGCCCGCGCGATGTGCTGCCGCGGCAGTTCGATCAACTCTCCGCCCTCGTAATACTGGTCCGCCAGCCACTGCTGGCCCGGCCACCCGCCCCGCGCCAGCCGCTGCCCGCAGTTCAGCCGCACGGCCGTCGTGGGCAGGATCTCCTGAATGCGCGCCGCCGCCCCGGCTGCGCCGCTCCTCTGCCACGCCCCAAAGCTGGCCCTCTCGATCAAGCGGCCGATCAGTCCTCTTGAGCCGTGGCGCTCATCCTCTCCTCGCCCAGTTGCAATGCCCCCCGCGCGCGCCGCCGCGCTGCCTGTCTCCTCACCGCCGCCCACGGATCCCGCTGTCCCCTCGTGCGGATGCGCGCTGGCCTCCCGCCGCGTGAACGCCGGCGCATACTGCCCGGCCGGGATCGTGATCCGCAGCCGGTCCCCGGCCCCCTGCTTCTCGTAGTATTCCCGTAGACGCTTGCGCAGCCGGTGCACCTCCACCCGCGCGCTGGCGTCCGCCGCCGGGTTGAAGCTCACCGGCCGCTCCAATACCTCGACCCCGATGGTGTAGTCTTTGATCTGAGCCGCCTCGCCCCGCAGCGCCTTGGTGCACAGATACACGATCAGCCGTCCCAGCCGCGGCGAGTGCACAAATGTCGGCGCGGCCAGGATCGCATTCACCTCCGCCCATACTTCTTCCGCTGCTACGGCACGCTCCGGCTCAGTCATCGGACCGGCATTATCATATCACGCGGGTCCCGGTTACTCGCCTGGGAAACGTCTGTACGTTCTAGAAACATAAGGTGCTAAACGTTTCCCGCGGGCAGCTAACAGGCTTTACTGTACAATCCCTCCACCCTGCGAAAAGCTTGAGCAAGGCGTTCTATGCAATTACACCCCGTCGATGTCGCCATCATCATCGCTTACCTGCTCACGTCCGTCCTCGTTGGTTACTGGGTCTCCCACCGCGCCTCCCGCGACCTCAAGGCCTATTTCCTCGGCGGCAACACCATGCCCTGGTACATCCTCGGCATCTCCAACGCCTCCGGCATGTTCGACATCAGCGGCACCATGCTGCTGGTCTACTGGATGTTCGTCTACGGCCTGAAAAGCGTCTGGATCCCCTGGCTGTGGCCCACTTTCAACCAGGTCTTCCTGATGGTCTTCCTCTCCTCCTGGTTGCGCCGTTCCAATGCCATGACCGGCGCCGAGTGGATCCAGACCCGCTTCGGCAAAGGCCGCGGCGCCCAGCTCGCCCACATCATCGTCGTCATCTACGCCTTCGTCAGCATCATCGGCTTCTTCAGTTATGGCTTCAAAGGCATCGGGAAATTCGCCTCCACCTTCCTGCCCTGGCACCTGACGCCCAACCAGTACGCCCTGGGGCTGATCGCCATCACCACCCTCTACGTCATCAAGGGCGGCATGTTCAGCGTCGTCATCACCGAGGTGATGCAGTTCTGCATTCTCTCCATCGCCTCCTTCGCCGTCGGCATCATCGCCATGTCCAAGGTCGCCCCGGCCACGCTCGCGCGCTGCGTGCCCGCCGGTTGGGACAATCTCTTCTTCGGCTGGCATCTGAACCTCGACTGGTCCTCCCTCATCCCCTCCGCCAACGCCAAAATCGCCCAGGACGGCTACGGCCTGTTCGGCTTCTTCGTCATGATGCTGCTGTTCAAGGGCGTGCTCATCAGCGCCGCCGGCCCGGCGCCCAACTACGACATGCAGCGCGTCCTCTCCTCCAAGAATCCCCGCGAGGCCTCGATGATGAGCGGCTGGGTCAACATCGTGCTGACCTTCCCCCGCTACTGCCTTATCACCGGCCTCACCATTCTGGCCGTCGTTTTCTTCAGCGACAGGATCCGCGCCATGGGCACGCAGATGGATTTCGAGCTGGTCCTCCCCAACGCCCTCGCGAACTTTGTTCCGCATGGCCTGCTCGGCTTCCTGATCGCCGGCCTTCTGGCCGCATACATGTCCAACTTCGCCGCCACCGTCAACGCCGCCCCGCCCTACTTCGTCAACGATATCTACAAGCGCTTCATCAACCCCGATGCCAGCCCCCGGACGTACGTCCGCTTGAGCTATCTGAGTTCGTTCGTCGTTGTGCTGGTAGGCGGGGCCATCGGCTGGTATGTCGCGTCGGTAAATTCCGTGGTCCTTTGGATCGTCTCCGGGCTGTGGGGTGGGTACACGGCTTCCAACGTCCTGAAGTGGTACTGGTGGCGATTCAACGGCTACGGTTACTTCTGGGGAATGGTCACCGGCATCTCCGGCTCGTTGATCCTGCCATCAATTCTCCCCCAGGTTCCCCTGGTCAAGGACCTTCTCCGGGCGCATTCGGTGAACTTGGACGTGTCGATAGTGTTCCCGCTGGTCTTTGCCATCGCGCTGACGGGATGTCTGGCGGGGACCCTGCTGACCAAGCCCGAGGATGACGAAGTTTTGAAAGACTTCTCTCGCCGCGTGCGGCCCTGGGGATTCTGGGGTCCGATTCTGGCAAAGGTCCGTGCTGAAGACCCCGCC
>JBEKHU010000560.1:0-3317 GCA_050012115.1 Bryobacteraceae bacterium
GCGCATGGCCTGCGACATCAGCCGCGCCTGCACGCCCATGAACGAGTCGCCCATCTCGCCTTCCAGTTCGGCCTTGGGAACGAGCGCGGCGACCGAGTCCACGACCAGCATGTCGATGGCATTGGAAGCGATCAGCGCGGCCACGATCTCCAACGCCTGCTCGGCGTAATCCGGCTGCGAAACCAGCAGATTGTCCGTGTCCACGCCCAGCTTGCGGGCGTAGGTCGGGTCGAGCGCGTGCTCGACATCCACGAACGCCACCATCCCGCCGGCCTTCTGGGCCTGCGCCAGCGCCTGCAGCGCGATCGTGGTCTTGCCCGACGATTCCGGTCCGAAGATCTCCACGATGCGCCCGCGCGGGAAGCCGCCTACGCCGAGCGCGGCGTCCAGGGTGACCGAACCCGAGGAGACAACGCTGACCTGGACCGAAGCCTCGTGGGCACCCAAGCGCTGGACGGTCCCCTTGCCGAACTGCTTCTCGATCTGGCCCAGAGTTACGGCCAGCATGCGCTGCTTTTCCTTTTCGTCCATGGTCGGTGTCTCCCTTAATGCGCTGTCTCGACGGGGTGGTTGTTCTAATTTACACCTTTTCTTCGCCGCTTACTAGAGGCTGATGCGTATCCACAGAACCCGTCTCACAAGAGTATCGCGCCTCGTCCAATGAAATGAAGTGTCCCCCCTGGAACTTTCTCTCTCTCGTGCGGCTGCCACATGCCGTCGCCTCCGCCAGCCGCACCATTGACCCCGGCGGAAAGCGGACGATATACTCTCCAATGCACGGGTTGGCGCAGGCCGTACGCCTGCGTCACGAAAGAGGGAACCCGGTGAGAAGCCGGGACTGCCCCGCAGCGGTAAACGGGAACGACCGCCGCACGAGTAGGCACTAGGCGCTTCTTCAGAGACGCCCGGGAAGCCGCGGCCAGTAGGAACAGCTCCTTCACCGGAGTTCACGCCCGCAAGTCCGAAGACCTGCCTGTCGCCTGCGCCCCCACCGGGTGCGGAAATCAATGCAGCTCTCGAGGGAGGGGCGCGTGCGACAGTTCATTTCTTTAGCCTTTCTTCCGGCCGTGCTGGCCTGCGTCCTGGCGGCGCAGCCGGCCCGGCCAACCACCATTTCCGGGCGCGTGCTCGACCCGTCCGGCGCGGCCGTGCCCGCCGCCACGGTCAGGATTTATAGCCGCGATACCGAGACCCAGCAAATCACGCCCACCAGTGCGCAGGGCGAATACCGCTTTGAGCGGTTGCTCCCTGGAGCGTATCTTTTGGAGGCGCGCACTGCGGGGCTGGACCAGGCCAACCCGGTCGAGGTGCTGATCAGTGCCGGCCAGGATGCAAAACAGGATCTGACCCTGGACCTGCGCGGGCTGGTGAGCCGCGTACAGGTAACCGCGTCGTCGACGCCCCAATCGACGGTCGAGACCGGCAAGGCCATGGACGTCGTCGACCACGCCGAGCTCGATCATCGCGCCGTCAACTCGCTTACCGAGGCGCTCCGCGAAGTGCCCGGTCTGCGCGTCCAGCAGCTCGGCGGACCTGGCGAATTCACCCGCATCCAGATGCGCGGCCTGCCCGCGGACGATACCAGCGTGCTCGTCGATGGCATGCGGCTGCGCGACGTCGCGAGCCCCGAGGGCGACTCCACCGCGTTTCTAAGCAACCTGCTGCTCGCCGGCGCCGACCGCCTCGAAGTCCTGCGCGGCTCCGGCTCTTCGCTCTACGGCACCAACGCCATCGGCGGCGTGGTCAACGTCGTCACCGACTCCGGCGGCGGCGCTCTGCACGGCGAAGCAGGCGGCGAGGACGGCGGACTGGGCTACGGCTACGGCGACCTGCGCCTGGGCGGCGGATTCCACCACGACCAGTGGCAGTACGGCCTTGCGGCCTCGCACCTCAATGTCAGCGGCGGCGTCGGCGGCATCGAAAACGTGCGCGACACCAGCGAGCAGGCGATGCTCACTTGGCGGCCCGATGAGCGCACCGGGCTGACCGCGCGCGTGCTGGCCTTCGAGACCATCGACGGTATCGACGCTTCGCCCTACGCCGCGCCCGATGTGAATCTCCCGGCCACGGGCGTCGTGCCCGCCATCCCGCTCGCGCCGTCCCAGGTCTCGCTCGCCAACGCCGGCCTGCCGTTTGCCTGGCGCAATGCCACCTTCGCCCCCAATCTCAGCGACCCCGACAACCGCGAGGCGGTCAATCTCACCACCACCATGTTGTCGTTCCAGCGCCTGCTCAGCTCGCGCGTCACCATGCGCGTCTCGTTCCAGGATCTGCTCGACGACCGCAACTACACCAACGGCCCGGCCGGCACCGGCTACCAGCCATCCTTCAACACCACCGACTACTATCGCGGCCGCACCGATACGCTCAACGCCCGCGCCGACATCACCTTCTCGCCGCACAACCTCGTGATGGCTGGCTACGAGTTCGAGCGCGAGGCCTTCGCCAACACCAGCCTCGATGCCAACCCCGACCTTGCGCAGCGCGTCAACGCCTCGACCGACGTCACGCAATTCAGTCATGCGATTTTCGCCCAGGATCAACTCCGTCTGCTCGACGATCGTTTGCAGTTCTCCCTCAGCGGGCGCATTACGCACTACGATCTCTCCGCGCCAGGCTTCACCGGCGGTACCGCCATCTACGCCGGCGCGCCGCTCACCAGCCCCGCTAACTCCTACACTGGAGATGCCTCTGTCAGCTACTTTCTCCGCACCTCCCAGACCAAGCTGCGCGCGCACCTGGGCAACGGCTACCGCTCCCCGTCGCCCTATGAACGCTTCGGCACGTACTTCTACGGCGGCTCATTCTACGCCTTGGGCGATCCGCAGCTCAGCCCTGAACGCACCCTCGCCTTCGACTTCGGCTTCGATCAGTACTTCGCCGCTCATCGCTTGAAACTGAGCACGTCGTACTTCTACACGCGGCTGCAGAATGTCATCGCCTATGGCCCTACGCCGCTGACCGACCCCTATGGCCGCTATGCCGGTTATATCGACGCCGGCGGCGGCATCGCGCGCGGCATCGAAGTCGCGGGCGAAGCGCGCCCTTGGCGCACCCTGCTCCTGCGCGCCAGCTACGTCTACACCAACGCGATTGAAAGAACTCCGCAGCTCATCGGTCCGTTCCTGCAATCGATCCGCGTCTTCCCGCACGCGGGCTCGCTGGTGGCGACCCAGGAACTCGGTAAGCGGACGCAGTTGACGGCGTCATTTCTGGGCGCGTCGGACTACACATCGGGCGTTTTCTACATCGACTCCGCGGGCGGCAACCGGCCTTACCTGTTCCCCGGACCGCACCGCCTCGACCTGTCCGTGAGC
>JBEKHU010000561.1:0-3316 GCA_050012115.1 Bryobacteraceae bacterium
TGGTGAAGAACGGCACGAACAGATTCGCCGGGTTCGCCAGGCCTGTGCCCTCATCTTCCACTCGGATCTCGACCCACTGGCGCGTGGAACGCCAGCTCAAACGCACGCCTCCGCCCGTGGCGCCGACCGCATCCAACGCATTCTGGATCAAGTTGATCAGCGCCTGCTCGATCTGATCTGGATCGGCATTCAGCGCTACGTTTTCGCCTGGGACGAACTCGATGCGGCCGCTGGGAAACATTCCCATGACGCGTTGTAGAAGCGGCTCCAGTTGCGTGGTCCGGCGCTCCGGCGCGGGCAGCCGCGCCAGCCGCGCATACGAAGAGATGAAGCGCGCCAACGCATCCGAGCGCGAAGCGATCACGGCGAGCCCCTGCAGCAGATCGTCGCGCCAATCGGTCGGCGGGGCATCGGTGCGTGCCAATGCGTCGAGGCTGCGGGCGATCGATTGAATCGGCGTCAACGAGTTGTTCAACTCATGGCCGAGCACGCGCACCAGCCGCTGCCATGCCTGCAGCTCCTCTTCGCGCAATTCGCGCGTCAGGTCCGAAAGCACAAGCAATTCGTGCGGACGGCCGGACTCGCGGAACGTCGTGTGCCGCACGCGCCAGCGCCCGGCTCCGCCCGGCAGCGCGCGCTCCACAACGGCAGCCGCGCCGGCGTCGAGCAGTGGCCGCAGGCCGAGTTCATCGGCGCTGCGCCCGGTCAGCGCTGCCGCTGGTTCGGCCAGCACGCGTGCCCCCGCCGGATTCACCAGGCGTAGCTGGCTGGATTCGTCGAACGCGAACAGGGCCACGTCGATCTCTTCGAGCACTTTCTGCAGCAAGACGTTGACCTCCAACGTCTCCAGACGCCGGTCGCGCAACGCATCGCCCAACCGGTTCAACTCGGCCAACGCCTCCGACACCGCATCGTCACTGCCGCGAACTCGCGCCCGGACCGAGTAATCTCCAAAGCGCACCGATTCGAGCATCGACGCCATCGTGCGCCACGGGTAGGCGGCCTTACGCCGCAACCACGCCGCCGCGAACACGCAACTCCCGGCGAGGAATGCGGCGCACGCCACTTGCAGCAACAGCGGCAAGCCCGAGCGATGCAGCAGCCACGCGGCCGCCCCCACCGCGGGCGCCGCGCCGGCCAGCGCGGCCAGCGCGAGCCGGTTTTCGTGCGATAACAATCGGGAGCGAACTCTCACGCGCTCCAACCGTCCATTCTGCGCGTCCGCACCGCGCATGAATCTCGCGTGTTACGACAGGCCATAACGCTGCAGCCGCCGGTAGAGGCCACTGCGGCTTAACCCCAGCACGCGCGCCGCTTCGATCACATTGCCCGCGCAAGCCTCCAGCGCCCGCCGAATCACTTCGCGCTCATTCTGCTCCAGGTTCAACGTGGCCGCGGCAGACGCCGTGCCCGGCGCGTAGTTCGCAGTCCGGGCCGGAGCCGCCAGACCCAGGTCCGCCGCGCTGATCACGTCGCCCCGGCAGAGCAGCACTGCGCGCTCCAGCACGTGCTGCAGCTCGCGCACATTGCCCGGCCAGCGGTGCGCGTGCAGCGCCTCGACCGCGCTCGTGTCGAGTACTGGGACCGCGCGCGCGTACTTCGCGGTGTATCGCTCCAGGAAGTGATGCGCCAGCAGCAGGATGTCTTCGCCGCGCTCGCGCAGCGGCGGCAGGTGGATGTGCACCGTGTTAATGCGGAACAGCAGGTCCTCGCGGAATGCGCCGGCGGCGACGGCCGACGCGAGATCGGAGTTGGTGGCCGAGATCAGCCGCACATCGGCGTGGCGCACCCGCGGGCTGCCGAGCCGCTCGAATTCGCCGCTTTCAACGGCCCGCAACAGCTTGGCCTGTTGCGCCAGCGGCAGATTGCCGATCTCGTCGAGCAGCAGCGTGCCCTGATCGGCCAGCTCGAAGCGGCCGGGGCGATCGGCCGACGCTCCCGTGAATGCCCCGCGTTGATGGCCGAACAATTCGCTCTCGAATAGCGCCTCCGGAATCGAGCCCGCGTTGACGCAGATCATCGGCCGCGCGGCGCGCGGCGAGATGGCGTGCAGCGCACGCGCAACGACCTCCTTGCCGGTGCCGTGTTCGCCGGTGAAGAGCACATTCGCGGTCGACGGACCGACGCGCTGGATCAGTTCGAGCACCGGCCGCATCGCCACCGACTGCGCGATGACGTCTGAGGTGAGCGGCGACTCGAGCAGTTCGTTGCGTGTCTGCAGACGCTGATTCGCCCGCAGCGCCCGGCAGAGCTCCGACTGAGCGCGCAGGATTGCCACCATGCTCGCGTTCTCCCACGGCTTTTGAACGAAATCGCGCGCGCCACGCCGCACGGCCTCCACGGCCACTTCGATTGAGCCCCATGCGGTCATTACGATGACTGGAAGCAGGCTATCGAGCCGCGCCAGTTCGGTCAACAGATCGAGTCCTTCGCCGCCCGAGGTCGTGTCGCGCGTGTAGTTCAGGTCGATCAGCGCGACGTCGAATTCCTCACGCCGCACCAGTGTCAGCAACTCGCCCGGCGAGCGCGCCTCCGCCACGACGAAGCCTGCCGGCTTCAGTAGCAGACGCAGAGCGACCAGCACATCCGCCGAATCGTCGGCGATGGCGATGCGAAACCGATTCTCTTCCGTCATTTGGCGCGCGGTCTCCACCACCGCAACCCCAGAACTGAAGATAACAGAGCAGGGGTGCCTGGACTCGGTTGGCCTTCTGTGATTGTGCGCAGCGTCCAGCCGGTCGCCTCAGTCTGCAACAGCAGATTGAGCACCGCCCTGATCGCCAACGTGTTCCATCACTCCGCTTGACAAGCGCTTTCACTACTTGGCATGGCAGCCCGTGGCGAAACTGCCGATTTCATGCCCCGCTGGTGTCCCGTCTCTGAACTTGCTTTACCACCTGGGTGGGAACCTCAAAATAGAACCTCTTCAGTCGCGGTTCCCCTTGGCTTATCAGCCTGCCGGAACAGCAAAAGAACTTGGGAGACATCACGCTAGCGCGCACGTTCCGCCCGCAGCAGGCTCCACACCTGGAGGTCGATGAACTCCCCGTGCAACAGTTGCGCGTGGCGCGCGACGCCTTCCAGGGTGAATCCGAGGCGGCGTGGCACCGCCGCGCTGCGCTTGTTGCCGACGCCGCATAGGATCACGGCGCGCTCCATGCCCCACTCCTCGAAAGCGACGTTTACCAGCGCCCAGCAGGCGCGCGTGATCAACCCTCGCCCTTCCGCGCGCGCCGTCACCCAGTAGCCAATCAGGAAGCTGCGGTTGGTCCATTCGATGTCGTGCAGCCCGATCATGCCGGCGATGCGGCCGTGC
>JBEKHU010000562.1:0-3309 GCA_050012115.1 Bryobacteraceae bacterium
GTCCGGCCTTCTCTTCAGCAAGCGTCTATGCATTGGCAAGGACGGTAAGTATAATGGACGCTCGTCTTGTTCCCTTGTTCCTCTGTCCGAGCTGCGCGACACTCTTTGCGCAGACCCGGACTGCGGATAACGGGAATCCTCAGGCGTTGACGCGCTCCATTCCCTACGGCCAGCAGATCCGCCTCATGACGCATGCACACCAGCCGCAGTTCGGCGTCACACAAGAGAGGAACACGGTATCCGCACTCGCGAATCAAGCCCCCGCCTGCACCGCCGTGGACCGGAAGCCGGGTCGTGTCGCGCTCAAGAGCAACGGCGGCTTTCTCTCGGTCGGCAAGGACGGAAGCGTTGCGACATGGTGCGAATATCCTGGCACGGCGGACACGTTTCAGCGGATCGGGACCTTCACTGGGGGACCGGTTCTGCTTGCTCTGGAGGCACACAATGGCCTTCGTGTGGACTTCGGAAGCGGCGCACTGCAGGCGGACAGCCCAGGGCCGGAATCAAACGGCCCGGAGGGCGTTCGTTTCGATTGGATTCTCGGGCGGCGTAATCTGAACGAGTCCGGAGGGCACATCCCAACGCAAGGAGATACTCGGTGAACAGTCACAACTTTTCAAGACGCTATTTCTTCTACGGCACGTTGCTGGCAGGAGCGGTACCCTCGGGCGGGTTCGGCCGCACGCCTTCTCTCTCGGCGCTGGGCTACAAGTCGCCCAACGAGAAGCTCAACATCGGAGCCGTGGGCATGGGGATCCGGGGGCCGTCGATCGTAGCCGGCGCGGCTGCCTCAGAGAACATCGTGGCTGTGTGCGACGTCGACGAAGCGCGCTCGGCCAGGGGGTTTGCGCAATATCCCAACGCCACGAAACACAAAGACTACCGCAAGATGTTCGAGGTGGAGGGCAAGCACATCGATGCGGTGATGATCGCGACTCCCGACCACATGCACACGCCCGTGGCATTGCTCGCGATGCAGCAGGGCAAACATGTGTACTGCGAGAAGCCGCTGGTCCGAACGCCGTGGGAAGCGCAATTGACGGTCGACGCGGCCGCCAAGTACAAGGTGGCGACCCAGATGGGCAACCAGGGTTGGAGCCACGAAGGCACCAAGACGGCCTGCGAGATTCTGTGGTCCGGCGACATCGGCGACGTCAAGGAGTTGCATGCCTGGACGGGCATGATCTACGGGGGCCAGCCGAATCTGCCGGAGACTGGACCGGAGGCGACCGCCGTCCCGTCGACGCTCGATTGGGACCTGTGGCTGGGTTGCGCGGAGCCGCGCGCGTTCAATCCGATGATGACGAACCGGTGGCGCGCCTTCATGGATTTCTCGACGGGCGGATCGCTTGGCGACTGGCTGGTCCACAACCTCGGGCCGGCGCACCTGGCGCTCCAGCTCGGCAAGGTCAGCCCGACCAGCGTGGAGTGCGTGTACGTCGAAGGAAAGAACCGGTGGGTGTGGCCGTTGCGCGCGCATCTGGTCTTCGAGTTTCCGGCGCGCGGCAACATGCCCCCCATCACCGTGCACGCCTACCAGAACATGCGCGGCGAGTTCCAGGACCCGCCGGGAATGGCCGAAGGCGAGCGTCTGTTCCCGCCGATTAACAACCTGGCGGCGGACAAGGGCCGGCCGTTTGTCGAGAGCGGCGACGGAACGATGCTGGTGAGCACCCAGTTGACGGTGGACGGCAAACCGATCGAGCAGCGCAACCCAGGCGGGCCATTTCCTCCGGGCCGCGGTCCGACCCCCGGACGCGGTCTGCCTCCCGGCGCGTCGCAGGACGCCAAGATGCGCGCGCCAGGCAACGGCGCGGTATTTGTCGGATCGAAGGGTTACATGGCCACGTCGGCACGAGGCGAGGGCGTATGGCTGCTGCCGGCTTCGCGCTGGGCGGAGTACAAGTTGCCGTCGCAGACGCTACAGCGGGGCGTAAATCACCAGCAGGATTGGATCCGCGCCTGCAAGGGCGGCACGCCGGGCGTGTCCGCCTTCCCGGTTGCGGCGAAGTACATCGAGTGGCTCACGTTGGGCGCGATCGCGCTGCGGGTACCAGGCAAGCTGTATTGGGACGCTAAAAAGCGGCGCTTCAGCAACAGCGAGGCCGCGAACAAGCTGCTCAAGCCGTACCTCAGAAAGGGCTGGGAATTGAAGGTGTAGGTTCGCCGCAGCGGCCGTCTCCACCGGGTGCCGAATCAGAGTGCTCCGTGCGATCGCGCGACCGCGGTGGCTAGACCATGCGGAGCCGGCCGTTGTGCCCGGATTCGCCGGTGGCGACATCGAGACCGAGAGGCAGCACCAACGACGCTGCAAGTTTCTACCGCCAGGTGCAGCAACTCTGGCGGACAGCGGACTGAATGGTACATCTTATGTTCATTCGATTCACGTCTACTCGACCGACAGGGATACATGGCAGCAGACCGTGGTTTCTCATCGCGACGTTGTTCGCCGTTCTCACGGGGACGGCGGTCGCGCAGGGCGTGGCGGCTAACATCGATGCCACCCGCACGGCGCCACCGATCACGAAGTGGGTGTTCGGCGGCTTCATGGAACCGGCCACGACCCGGGTGTGGGCCGAAATGTTGTACGACCGGACGTTCCTCAACGAGGTCAACTCCATACTCCGACAAGCTCGGGCCCTTGCAGGTCGACGGGAACTTCTCCGGCAAGCCGGATGACCGCTGGGCCTTCACCACCAAGAGCGGGTTTCTGCAATACAACGCTGCGGCCTCGCTGGCCGCTGCCGCGCGGGTGCTCAAAGGCTGGGACGACCCGCTCGCCAAGGAGTGCCTGGATACCGCCGTCAAGCTGTGGGATGAGGAACACGCCCATCCGACCGCCAGCCAGGGTCCGGGGGGATTCGGCTCTGGGTCCATGGGCGGAGGCATGGACTGGAACGCCGCGCTCGAGTTGTTGATCGCCACCGATGGCGCCGAGCCATATAGGAAGCGCGTCCTCGAGCTGCTCCCCACCATCAAGCAGCGGTTCGGATTCAACGGCTGGGGTCATGCGGCGGTTTGAGGACTGAGCCGGTGGACGCCGGGTGGCAAGATCGCGGCGGTGAGAGAAATAGGGGAGCATCCGGTCGGCGAGCTGGAGAGCCGCCGAGGAAACCTTGATAAAGAACCCTCCCCACCCCGCCCCCGGCGGGGCTGATTCCAATCCGGGCCAAACGAGAAACTGGACCCTACCTGGGCTAGAAAATTTTGGAAACCATTCTGAAAACCATGTATCGCGAATCTCAGCGGAAATTACGCTGATGTGCCGCGAAGCAACTCCGCCCGAACACGGATTCTCAGCTCTGGGGA